>JARRMU010000099.1:5034-14152 GCA_037385645.1 Gemmatimonadales bacterium | reverse complement strand
CATAAACGGCCTCAGGAGCTCGCGAAGTGCCGGCCTATCCTCCTCGGGAACGGCCCTCGGGTCGAAGAAATTGCTCGCGTTGTAGAGCTTCACGGCGGCGGACGGAGGCAAGCTCTCCCCCTCCAGCACCCTTCGGAGCTGTGTGGGAAGGGCTCCGGGAGGTGTCGGTCCGTCCAGCGTCCTCCGCCACAGGTCACAGTAGATGCACGTGAACGGACATTCGGCGCCGGCCAGAAAGACGGCGAGGGTCCGGACGGTCCCGGCCTCGGTCCGCTCCTCTTCCCAGAGATGGCCAAGAGGGAGAAACGGATCCACCTTCTCCTTGGGTGGTCTGAGGGACCGGATCCAAGCGGTCGAACGGACGGCTTCCAACCGGGTTCAGCCGCTTTCGTAGGTCGGCGGAACAGACGGCGGACGGTTCCCTCCGCCGCCGCCCCGTGCTGGAAGCGACGTTTTGGGAAGACGGGCATCTCCACCCCTATGGTTTGCCGGAGCCCCGAGGCCAGGATCTCACCCTTGAGTCGATACAGGGCTTCGTGAGACCCCTCGGTGAGCACACCGAAGGGAATCGCATCGGCCGCGGCGATCACCCGGGGGCTCGTGTAGGGACTGAGCACCGTAAAGCCGTGCCATCGAGCCGGAGCATACCCCCGAACACACCCCCGGCTGAGGCCACCCGTGTAGGTGAGGGAGTGCTTGACGGCGTCCACTCCCCACCCTTCCTGGTAGAGCATACGGTTGCTCACCACGCTGCGGATGGTGAGCTCCGGGTTCTCCTCGATGGGGTAGGCCTTGAGATTCTCGTCACCGCCGTCCCCGTCGATGAGGAGCCTCCAGGAGGGATAGCGTTCCCGGATTGCCTGCATGAGGGCCAGATTCACGGCCGCACACTCGACGTCCAGGGGCTTGTAGTCCTCGATCACCTGCACGGCGCGGAACGGATCTACTGCGCGGAGGCTCACATCGACCTCCTCGCCCAGCATCTCCAGCCCCGTCCGGCGCAGGAACTCCCTCGCCTGTCCCAGATCCGGCCCGCCCCCGTCTACCGAGAGGGTAAAGGCCTTGAGGCGGGCCGGGCTCTGTCCTGAGGCGAGCAGCTGGTGGTGGAGCACCAGGAGCAGGGCACCGCTGTCCACGCCACCGGAGAAGAGGACTCCGATCGGGAGATCGCGGGAGACATGTTCCAGCCATGTGCTCACTTCGTCCAGGACGGCGCCCACGTACGTGCGACCGATCAGGTCCACATCGGGAGGCAGCACGGCGCGCGGAGGGTCGAAGAATCGCCGATAGGTCGGGTTGGGGTCCGGACACCCGACGAGGTGGATCTCGGTGACGTGGTGGGCCGGCGTCATGCGAGTGTAGGTGGGGTGGAACTGTTCGCCGTATCCCTGCTGGTCCAGGGCCGACCGGATGGCGTCGATCCGGTCGGCCACCACGAGCATCGGCCCGTCCTTCTCCTTGGCCAGGAAGTACCGCATGGGCCGGTTGAGGCTCCGGGCCATGCAAACCCGCTCCCCATCCCGAGCGACGAGGGCAAACGAGCCGCGGATCTCGGCGACCCTGCGCGGATCCCGATCGAGAAGCCTATCCTGCGCCTCCTCGAGCGACATGTTCAGGATCTGCTGGCTCTCGGGAGGGACGAGATCTACGACCCGCGCGATCGGCTTCAACTTCAACGGGGGCCGTCCGCTAGCGTGCGCCGGAAGGTCGCGGACTGGCCCGGTGACTCCTCGACCTCCACGACGATGTCGGCCAGGTTGGGGCGCTCGCCCAGCTCCTCGACGAGACGGCCGGCTAGATACTCGGCCAGCATCTCGGCCGTCGTATTCTCGATCGGCAGGAGCACGACGTCGCGGCGTGGGAACGCGTACGTATACTCGCCGTGCTGTACGCGCACCTCCCGTTCATCCGCGTCCACGCCCAGGGTTCGGTTCTCGGTCTGCAGAAGCATCTTGTGGTCCAGGTCGGCCACCAGCTCCGACACGCGGCGCTTGAGCGCCACGAAGTCGTACACGAGTCCGTCCTCGTTCAGCTCGCCGCTGATTCGCACGCCGACCCGATAGTTGTGGCCGTGCAGCCGCTCGCACCGCCCGCCTCCGTAAGTGATGAAGTGGCCGGCGGCGAATGAGAGCTCGCTCTTGGCGACGTCGATCTCGAACTGGCTCATGATCCACAATAGGGCGCGGCTGCTCCTGGTAGGCAACCTTGCTCGTGCGTGCCTCGGGAGGGCAGGTTAACGCCGGACGAAGATCAAGGGGTGATGGTGCGGCTCTTCGTGGCGATCAACCCGCCGGAGCGCGTCCGCGAGCGTATCGCCGCGGGCACGGAAGATCTCCGAGGTCTCGAGGGTATCCGATGGGTGTCGCCCGACCGGGTCCATCTTACGCTCAAATTTCTGGGAGAGGTGGACGATGCGGCGGAGCGCTCGATCACCGAAGCGCTCGCCCGGGTAACGGCGGGACACGCTCCGTTCGAGGTGTGCGTCACCGCCCCGGGCGCGTTTCCGAACATCCGTCGTCCGAGGATAGTCTGGCTCGGGTTGGATCGAGGGCCCCGGCTCGCCGCCCTTCAGAGCGATCTGGAGGACGCATTGGCGGATCTGGGATTCGAGCGCGAGCAGCGGGCGTTCCGGCCCCATCTAACGCTCGGCAGGGTGCGTCGGGGACGGCGGGTGGACGGTGGCGTGCTGGAAGACCTGGTCCGGAAGACGGAGGTTTCGGACGCCTGGCGGGTGGCGGCCGTGGACCTCATGCGCAGCCATCTGCTCCCCAGCGGAGCGGTCTATGAGGTTCGGGCCTCGGCGCGGCTGACGGGATAAAGAGGACGAAGCGAGGATGGTGCCTTGAGAACGATCCGGAGCTGCCTGGCCGGCGTCGGCTGTTTGACGCTGCTCGCCCTCGGTGGTGGCGCGGCGTGGATGTACTGGCCGGAGATCCAGGAGTGGTGGAGCGCACGCTCACCGAACGTGGTCTTCGAGGTCGAGCCGAGCGAGGAGCTGGCGGCCGACGCCGAAGAGAGGCTGCGGTCCATGCTCGAAGAGGGTAGACCGGCCGAGGTGCGGCTCACGGAGGCCGAGGTCCAGAGCCTGGTCCTGTACCGAGTCGCCCCGACCCTACCCCCGGGCGTCAGCGAGCCGCTGGCCACGTTACAGGACTCGACGGTCGAGGTGAGCGCCCTGCTGGATCTCGAGCAGCTGGCGGCCTCCATCGATTCCGAGGCGGCCGGACGGTTGCAGGAGTTCATTGGAGACACGGCGCGGGTGACGGCGCGCCTCCACCCACTCGTTGCCGAGCCGGCTCGAGGTGAGCTCGCGATTCTTCGCCTCCAGGCCGGACTCTTTCCGATCCCGCCGCTGCTGATTCCGGGCATGATCACGCAGCTGGGCTTCTCGACCGCGCCCGGAAACCCCCAGGCGATGGCCCTCGAGATCCCTTCCGAAATCCAGAGTGTAACGGTCGAAGAGGAGGAGCTCGTGGTCCGGCTCGCCGAGCCATGAGCCGGACGCATGCGATACGCCACGCCAGCCACATAATGGAGACTACGGAGAGGTAGACGATGACCGTGAAAGTCGCCGAGCCCGCCGCCGGTGCGACCGGAGAGAGGGGCTCTGAAGGTGAAGCGCCGCGCTTTCTGAACTTCATAGATGGCGAGTGGTGCACGTCGAGCACCGGGGAATCCTACGAGAACCGGAATCCGGCCCGCACGTCGGATTTGATCGGGCTTTTCCCGCTCTCGGGGGACGAAGACGTCCAGCGGGCCGTGGCCTCTGCCCGGCAGGGCTTTCGGGAATGGCGGGCGGTGCCAGCCCCTGAGCGGGGTGAGGTCCTGCGAAAGGCCGGTGACCTGCTGACAGCCGGCAAGGAGGAGATCGCCCGAGCAGCCACGCGGGAGATGGGAAAGGTGCTCGACGAGACGCGGGGCGATCTCCAGGAGGCGATCGACACCGCCTACTACGCGTCGAGCGAGGGCCGCCGCCTTTTCGGGCACACGGTTCCCTCGGAGCTGCGCGACAAGTGGGCGATGAGCTACCGTCGTCCGATCGGCGTTTTCGGCGTGATCACTCCCTTCAACTTCCCGGTGGCGATTCCGAGCTGGAAGATCCTCCCGGCGCTGCTGTGCGGAAACGCTGTCGTGTTCAAGCCGGCAGCCGTCGTACCACACTCTGCCCACCTCTTCGTCGAGGCTTTGCTCGAGGCCGGCGTGCCGCCGCGTTGCCTGCAGCTCGTCCATGGCGCGGGCCGAACCGCGGGGCAAGCAATGGTCGACCATCCCGACATTGCGGGGATCTCCTTCACCGGCTCCACGGAGATCGGCAGCAAGATCGGCGAGACCTGCGGACGAATGCACAAGCGCTGCTCGCTGGAGATGGGGGGCAAGAACGCGCAAATCGTGATGCCCGACGCGAACATGGATCTCGCGATCGAGGGCGTGCTCTGGGGTGCCTTCGGCACGACGGGCCAGCGATGCACCGCCACGAGCCGGCTACTTCTGCACGAGGAGATCCACGACGCCTTCGTCGAGCGTCTGGTTGCCGAAGCGGGCGCTCTAAGACTGGGTGACGGACTCGACCCCGACGTGGATGTAGGACCCCTGATTCACCTGGAATCGTTGAGAACGGTCGAGGAATACGTAGAGATTGCCCGGGGCGAAGGGGCGGAGGTCGCGGTAGGCGGCCAGAGTGCGCGGGGGGATGGGCTCTCGGACGGCTTCTTCTTCGAGCCTACCGTGCTGACGGGCGTCGAACCGGGCATGCGAGTCGAGCAGGAGGAGATCTTCGGGCCCGTGCTCTCCGTGGTGAAGTTCGGGTCTCTGGATGAGGCGATCGAGATCAACAACGATGTGAAGTACGGACTGTCGTCGTCCATCTACACCCAGGATGTGGACGCCTCCTTCAGGGCCATAGAGCGGCTGGACACCGGCATCTGCTACGTAAACGCCCCGACGATCGGCGCCGAGGCCCACCTTCCGTTCGGTGGGGTGAAACAAACCGGAAACGGCCACCGTGAAGGAGGTTGGGAGGTCTACGACTTCTACTCCGAGACGAAGGTGGCGTACGTCGACTACAGTGGCCGGCTGCAGCGTGCCCAGATCGATGTGACCTGGTAATGTCGTCGCGGCCGGACCGGCGCCCTGTATGAGCGTGAATTGAGGAGCCTGCGTAGCTTGTGACCGCGGTCCCATGCGAGCGGCGGTCCAAGGCTTGCGGAACGGGCCTCTTGCGGCTCGTGTAACCACTGGTGATGGAAGCTGGCTGAACGTCGACATGGCGAAACAGAAGCGACAGGCGGAGGCGATGGAGAAGCAGATCGAGCCCGGACGGGGCGAAGCCCCGAACGCGGCGCCGGCCAAACCCAGCGGGGTGCGTTGGGCGTGGGAGTGGACGAAGTCGATCCTGGTGGCATTCGTCCTCTTTCTCGTTGTGCGCGCCTTCGTCGTCGAAGCTTTCCAGATCCCTACCGCCTCCATGGAGAAGACCCTCCTCGTCGGCGACTTCCTGCTCGTGAACAAGATGGTCTACGGCGCGGAGATTCCCGGCACGTTGGCGCGGTTGCCGGCCTTCGACGCTCCCGAGCGAGGGGACATCGTCGTCTTCGAGCCTCCTCCGGCGGCCGGCCAACCCGAGCGTACGAACTACGTGAAGCGGATCGTGGGGGTGCCCGGCGATACGCTGCAAATGGTCGATGGCGCTCTGCACCTGAACGGCAAGAACATCGACGAGCCCTACGCTCAGCACTCTCGACCCTTCGAGGACCCCTACAGCCCTCAGTTTCGCTGGCAGCGCTCCTACCTGGTGCGGGACGGTCGACTGCACGGCGAGTACAGGCCCACGCGGGACAACTGGGGTCCGATCGCGGTGCCCGAGGGGCGGTTCTTCGTGATGGGGGACAACCGCGACAACTCGGAGGATTCGCGCTACTGGGGGTTCGTGCCGGCCGACGCCATCAAGGGGAAGCCGCTGATCATCTACTATTCGTACGACCGTGAGGAGATCGCGCCCTTCCCATGGCTGACGGAGATCCGCTGGGACCGCTTGCTGAACCTGATCCGCTAGAGACCGCCGTCGTTCAACGGCGGCGGAATTTCCGGGGCGAAGGCTCCTAATCTTCCACAGAGTCGGTCATGACGGTCACGCTCCCCAGGGCGCGCGAGGGCCACGTACGTCCGCGTGCCCCACAGGACTCGTTCACTCTCTACCTTCAGGAGATCGGGAACCACCCCCTGATCGGACCTGATGAGGAGAGACGGCTGGCGCGGCGCATCCGAGCCGGAGACCGAGGTGCGCTCGACCGTCTGGTCGAATCCAACCTTCGCTTCGTGGTCTCGGTTGCCAGACGCTACCGTCATCTCGGCGTTCCGCTACAGGATCTCGTCACGGAGGGAAATCTGGGGCTTCTCGAGGCCGCGGAGCGGTTCGATGAGAGAAGGGGCGTTCGCTTCACGAGCTATGCCGTTTGGTGGGTGCGGCAGTCCATCATCACGGCCATCCGCCAGCAGATCGGAATCGTGAGGATCCCGGCGTCGAGACGCCGCGGCCACAGCGCGCCCGAGCCGGGGCCCAAGCCCGGAGAAACGAAAAGCTTCACCCGCGATGGAGTAGCTTCGGAGCCGGTGCGATCCGCGGCGGATCCTCGCCGCCCTTTCGGGGTTCGTTATCTCTCGCTCGACGCTCCGCTCGGAGATCCGGGAAGGATGCGCGGGACGGTTCTTGGCGAGCTGGTTGCGCGAGAGGCCGTCTCGGATCCGGCCGATCGGATAGATGGAGCGGCGCTCCGCGATCTCCTTGATAGAAGCTTGACGTTCTTGGACGAGCGGGAAGCCTTGGTGATAAGGCTCTGTTTCGGTCTCGAGGACGGCCAACCTCGGAGCTTGGGGAAGATCGCGGAGCGCCTGGGAGTGTCTCGTGAGCGGGTGAGGCAGATCCGCGAGCGGGCGCTGGTGCGGCTAAGAAGCGGCGTGCTGCGGCGGAATCTCGAATGCTTCTATCGGTAGCTCGAGAGCGCTCCCTGCTGCCGCCGCCGGGTTGACACTTCGGCATGTAAAAAATAGACTTCCGGGCTGCGAGCGATTCGCGGAGAGCCGCCCGTGACGGGGTGGCTCCTTTTTCACCTAGGAATGCCAGGATAGGGAAGCGTCGGGCGTCGTCCCGGTGCACGGTTCGAGATGAAGACCTACACGGTCAAGGCGGGAGAGATCGAGCGTCGCTGGTACGTGGTCGATGCCAAAGACCAGGTACTCGGCAGGCTGGCATCCTCGATCGCCACCATCCTTCGCGGCAAGCACAAGCCGACCTACAGTCCGCACCTGGACGTGGGCGATTTCGTGATCGTTGTGAACGCGAAGGATGTCCGGTTGACCGGCAAGAAGGCGACGCAGAAGACGTACTTCAGGCACAGCGGTTACATGGGGGGCGATCGCCAAATCCCGTTTCGACGGATGCGCGAGCGGCACCCCGACAGGATCATCAGGTTGGCGGTAAAGGGCATGCTGCCGAAGAACGCCCTGGGCCGCGCCATGCTGCGGAAGCTGAAGGTCTACGCTGGACCCGAGCACCCACACGAGGCGCAGCTGCCCGAGCCGCTGGAGTTTTAGGAGGAAGCTTGGCGGACACTCAGATTCAGTCGGTGGGTCGACGTAAATCGGCTGTGGCGCGACTCACGATGCGTCCCGGGACCGGCGTTTGGCGGATCAACGGGCGCGAGCTGGACGAGTACTTCCCGATGCACCGACACCGCGAGGTCGTCGAGCGCCCAGTCGGCGTCGTAAGTGCCGAGGGGTCGTACGACATGCTGGTGCGTGTTCGTGGTGGCGGTCCGACGGGGCAGGCGGGAGCCGTGCAGTTGGCGGTCGCGCGGGCGCTCGTCGAAGCCGATCCGGACCAGCGCTCGGTGCTTCGTTCCCACGGCCTGCTCACGAGGGACTCGCGCTCCGTCGAGCGCAAGAAGCCCGGACGGCCAAAGGCGCGTAAGCGCTTCCAGTTTTCCAAGCGGTAGACCAACGAGATCGGATCTCCACCAGGGAGTTGCCATTAGCATGCCGGATGTCGGTCTGAAGGATCTTCTGCAAGCGGGTGTGCATTTCGGGCACCAGACGCACCGCTGGAACCCGAAGATGAAGCGGTACATCTTCGCGGAGCGCGGCGGGATCTACATCATCGACCTGAAGAAGACGCTGCTGCAGATCAGGCGAGCTCAGGAACTCGTTCGCGAGACGGTGCTCGCTGGCAATTCCGTCCTCTTCGTGTGCACGAAGCCGCAGTTGAAGGAAACCGTCCGGACAGAGGCGGAGCGCGCCGGGGCCTTTTACGTGACCGAGCGCTGGATGGGCGGCATGCTCACGAATTTCCAGACGATCAAGAAGAACATCTCGCGGCTCAACGAGCTCGAGCGGGGCGCCGACGAAGGCGCTTTCGACTTCTATACGAAGAAGGAGCAGCTGCTTCTCGAGCGTGAGCGGCAGAAGCTCGAGCGCTACCTCTCGGGCATCAAGGACATGACGAGGCTGCCGGGCCTCGTCTTCGTCGTCGATGCGAAGAAGGAGGAGATCGCCGTCCGCGAGGCGAATCGGCTCGGGATTCCCGTGGTGGCGATCGCGGACACGAACGCCGATCCCGACATGATCACGATCCCGATCGCGGGCAACGACGATGCCATTCGCTCCGTCGCCCTGATCACACGGGTCATGGCGGACTCGCTCGAGCGAGCGACACGTGAAGCCCCGCAGTTGGCCGTCGTGGCGAAGGACGAAGACGAGGTCTACACCTACTCGTCCGACATGACGGAGCGCGCGGACAAGGCGGCTCCCAGCAAGCGACGGAAGCCGCGTCCGCGTCGTCGCCCCAAGCCCGAGGTGATCGCCGCGCGGCTGCACCACACGGACGGCGAGGCCGAAGAAGAGGCGGAGGCTGTGGGGAGTGACCCAGCCGCTGTTGCCGCCGAGGGCGAGACCCCGGAGAGCGAGACGGCCGTCGCCGCGCCGGAGGGCGAGACGGTGGAGGCCAGCGTCTCGGAGGCCGATGGCGGTCCGACCGAAGCGGAAGGCGATGACGACGCGTCCTCGAGAGAGGAGGCGGTGGCGGTTTCGCCCGATGCGTCCGCAGGTGAAGAGGAGCGCGGGGCGA
>JARRMU010000099.1:0-4983 GCA_037385645.1 Gemmatimonadales bacterium | reverse complement strand
CGAAGCGACTCACGAACACATCGCCGTCCCCGACGGCGTGCTCCATGAGCCTACCCGGGCAAACGGGGTGCAGGCTCTTAGATAACGACGAGCGGAAGGGATCGACGAAGATGACCGAGATCACGGCTGCAGCGGTCAAGGCGCTGAGAGGGCGGACCGGGGCCGGCATGATGGACTGCAAGCGAGCCTTGCAGGAAGCGGGTGGAGACGAGGAGAGGGCGATCGACCTTCTGAGGCAGAGCGGTGTGGCCAAGGCGGCAAAGCGGGCTCACCGAGAGACCACGGAAGGAACGGTGGTTCTGGCTCGAGACGAGGTGACCGGGGCGGTCGCGATGGTGGAGGTGGCGAGCGAGACGGATTTCGTGGCGCGAAACGAGGACTTCCTCGCTTTTGCCGAGCGGGCGGCCAGCACCGCGCTGGCCACGGGTGGCGAGGCTGCGGTCCGTCCGGGAGAAGAGCTTCTGGATCTGCCGCCGGACGCGCCCTTGCGAGCCGAGCTCGATGAGCTTCGGGCCAAGATCGGGGAGAACCTGGCCCTGACTCGATTTGTTCGATACCAGCCGGCGCCGGATGCCGTTCTCGCCAGCTACATCCACTTCGGGAACCGGATCGGCGTGCTCGTCGAGCTGGAGGGCACGAGCGAAGCTGACGACCCTGAGACCCTGGCACGGGACCTGGCCATGCACATAGCCGCCAGCCGCCCGGCAGGGATCACGCCGGACGACATTCCCGAGGAAGACAGGGAGCGCGAGCGGCAAGTCCTCGTCGAACAGGCGGCGGCCGAGGGCAAGCCTCCCGAGATCACGGAGCGCATCGTCGACGGTCGCATGCGGAAATTCTATGAGCAGGCCGCGCTTCTGTGGCAGCCTTTCGTGAAGGATCCGGATCGGAAGATCTCGGATCTGCTCGCGGAAGCGGGCCCGGACGTCACCGTGACTCGCTTCGTCCGCTTCGACGTCGCGGATTGATTGCGCCTGGAGGCCCGTTACGAGCCGGCTGCCGATAAAGAGCGATCCGCCAATGAGAGTCGTCCGGAGATGAGCGAGTCCAACGGTCTGAAGTACGACCGCGCCGTCGTCAAGCTGTCGGGCGAGTCCCTCGCGGGAGATCGCGGCTTCGGCATCGAGCCGCCCGTCATAGAGGGCCTCACCCGGGAGATCGAGAAAGTGTGCGCTGCCGGCGTGCGGCTCGGTGTGGTCGTGGGTGGCGGCAACATCGTTCGCGGGACCGTGGCGAGCAGCCAGGGGATGGACCGGGTGAGCGCCGACTACATGGGGATGCTGGCCACGGTCATCAACGCCCTCGCCCTTCAAGATATGCTGGAGCGCAACGGGATCGAGACCCGCGTGATGAGTGCGATCCGCATGGAGGAGCTGGCGGAGCCCTATATCCGGCGGCGCGCCCTTCGGCACCTGGAAAAGGGTCGCGTGGTGATCTTCGCCGGTGGCACCGGGAACCCGTATTTTTCGACCGACACGGCGGCGGTGCTCCGGGCGATCGAGATCGAGGCCGACGTCATCCTCAAGGCGACGAAAGTGGATGGCGTCTACACCGAGGATCCCGTGGCCCACCCGGAGGCGGAGTTCATCCCCCGCATATCGTACCTGGAGGTGATGACACAAGAGCTGGGGGTGATGGACGCGGCGGCGGTATCGCTCTGCAAGGAAAACGATCTTCCCGTGATCGTGCTCAACATTCGCCGGCCAGGGGCGATACTGAGTGCCTTGAGAGGCGATCATATCGGCACCATCGTGGAAAAGGCCAAGAGAGCTCAGAAGGGGAGATAGGGATGGCCGAGGAGAAGATGCGAGAAGCTTCGGCTTCCATGGACAAAGCGATTGAGGCGATCCGGCGGGAGTTCACGACGGTGAGAACGGGGAAGGCTTCGCCGATGATCCTGGAGACGGTGCGGGTCGAGGCCTATGAATCCGTCATGCCACTCAACCAACTTGCCAACGTGTCGGCCCCGGAGCCGCAGCTTGTCGTCGTGCAGCCCTACGACGCCAGCATCGCGTCCTCCATCGCCGCGGCCATACAGTCGGCCGACCTCGGCCTCAACCCTTCCGTGGACGGCAATATCATCAGAGTGCCGATTCCACCGCTCACGGAGGAGCGCCGGCTGGAGTTCGTCAAAGTGCTCCACCGGATGGCCGAGGAAGGCCGCGTCTCCATCCGTCATGTCCGACACGTGGTCAAGAAGGATCTGGAGACGATGCAGCGGGAAGGAGATATCGGCGAGGACGATCTCCACCGCCGGCTTCACGAGCTACAGGAGCTTACCGACAAGCACATCGAGTCCATCGATCGCCTGCTCGAGAAGAAGGAGGAGGAGGTCATGGAGGTGTGAGCGGAGCGGGCGGGATCGACGTTCGACGGGCTCTCCGCACCTACGTCCTTGGGCGTGCCTTGGGCTATGATCCGGCTCTGAAGGAAGCGCTGGCCGAATCGCGTATCGACCAGGGGCCGGTGGCGGGACCGGCGCCAGATACAGCCCCGGATCCGGCCGAGTGGAAGCCTGGCTCGGGATCCCGCCCTCCGTTCGGCGTACCGGTACCTGAGCGCCTCGCCTTCCACCGGGCGGCGAGCCGATGGCGCGATCTCATCCCCGGCCTCAAGAGCGGAGGAGCGTAGAACGGCCTCGCTCCTCGATCGCTTCGCAGCGCATCTCTCCCGCCGGCCCGATCTGCTCCCGCCGGGAAGCCGCATCCTCCTGGCCGTCTCGGGCGGCCCCGACTCCATCGCCCTCCTTCACCTCGTACGCACGCTGGCCGAAGAAAACCGCTGGCATCCCCTCGCCGCTCACTTCGACCACGGGCTTCGGGCGGACAGCGGCGAGGAGGCACGGCAGGTCGCCGGTTGGGTCGAAGGGATCGGTCTCGAGTGTCGCATTGGAGCTCCTACTGATCCCCTCCCCCGGCGGCAGGCGCCGCTGAGGGCCGCCCGCTACTCGTTTCTGCACGAGGTCGCCGACGAGGAAGGTGCCGCCCGGATCGCGACGGCCCACCACGCTGATGATCAGGCCGAGACGGTGCTGTTCCGAATCCTCCGGGGAACGGGCGTGCGAGGGCTGGCCGGCATTCCAGAGCGGCGTGGCCGGATCGTCAGGCCGCTGCTGGGTTTCTGGCGGGAAGAGCTGGAGAGCTACTTGCAGGATGCTGGAATCGCGTACTTGACCGACCCGTCCAACGTGGATCCACGCTGGGCGCGGGCGCTGATTCGTACCAGGGTACTGCCCGCCTTGGAGTCGGCGTGGGATGGGCCCGTGCGCGAGCGCCTGGTGCACGTGGCCGATTCCGCACGGCGAGCGGATCAGGCGCTGTTGGCGCAGGCGCGCCAAGCACTTAGAAGAAGCGTCGTTACGAAGGACTGTGGTGGGTTCACGTTTGTACGAGCGGGCTTCGCCCGGTATCATCCGGCGGTCCAGGCGAGAGCGTTGGTCATCCTGGCCGAGCGGCTGAATGTGCGCTTGTCCCGCGGAGGAACGCGCGTTGCGGTCGAGTTTATCAAGGGCGGGCAGAGCGGCGCTTCCGTGCATGTGGGCGGCGGTCTCGTGCTCCGGCGCGAGTTCGAAGAACTGTGGCTCGGGCCCCCGCCACCGAGCGAGTGTGGCTCGGGCATCTTGCGGATCGAGGCGCCTGGCGCAGGAGAAGGCCGCGTGGAGATCGGCGGACGGAGCTTCCGCGTGAGGTGGGCGCCCGCGAAGCACCGGGCGGTCGGCAAGCCGCACGACGACGATGAGCACGCCTACTCGTTCGGGCAGGAGGACGCAAGCTGGCCGCTCCAGGTCCGGGGTTGGCTTCCCGGCGACCGGATTCGCCTCCGGGGCGGAAGCCGCAAGCTGAAGCGTCTGTTCGGCGACCGGCGGATCTCGCTCTCGGAGCGGGGCCGGATTCCGGTTCTCTCGGACGCCGAGGGTCGCGTGCTGTGGGTGCGGGGGGTAGCGAGGGCCGTGCCCGCCGATCCGAAGAGAGACAAGCGGGGGTGTGCCTCGCTGACCATTGAGATCGAGCAGCGTTAGAAAGGTTGCGATGACCGAGACCACGACCGTGCCGGACACCTTCGCCGACGTGGATGTCCAAAAGCTGATGGGCGGACGCCCACTCGAGCGCATCGTCTACTCGGCGGAGGAGATTGCCGAACAGGTAGCCCGAATCGGAGAGGAGATCACCCGCGCGTACGAAGGAGAAGCCGATCTCCTGATCCTCGGGCTCCTCAAAGGCTCGTTTATCTTTCTGGGCGATCTCGTACGGCGGATTTCGCGCCCGCTGCAGGTGGATTTCCTGGTGGCTTCGAGCTACGGCTCCGGCACGACGACCTCGGGGAACGTGCAGTTGCTCTACGATCCGGCGGCGCCGATCGCGGGCCGCAACGTCGTCATCGTCGAGGACATCGTGGACAGCGGCAACACTTTGAGCCGGATGATCGAAGCGTTGGAGGGCCGCGAGCCGAAGTCGTTGGAGATCTGCGCGTTGCTGCACAAGCACATAGCGCCCCGACTGGCCAAGGAGCCACGTTGGGTAGGCTTCGATGCGCCTCCCGATTTTCTCGTGGGTTACGGGCTCGACCATGCCGAGGACTTCCGTCATCTCCCCTTTGTAGCGAGCCTTCGTGAATAGAGCCGATCTCACGCGGACGCGTTCGCGGGAAGAGGTATAGGTAAAAGGGATGCAGAAACCAGCTAACGGGCCGGAGAACATGGATGGGGGCCGCATGAACCGATTCCTGCGGACCGCCTCTTTCTGGGCCCTTATCGTCCTGAGTCCGCTACTGATCTTCCAGTTGATGAACAGCAACCGTGAGGCGCAGCAGGAACTCACCTACTCCGAGTTTCGTGCCCAGGTGGCGGGCGGAAACGTGGAAAGCGTCACGATTCAAGAAGGACGCAAGCTGGAGGGAGTCCTCCGGTCGAGCATCGAGAAGGACGGCGTCCAGGTCGAAAAGTTCCACACGCTCCTGCCGTTCGAGGCCGACAAGGCGCTGGTC
>JARRMU010000098.1:0-8780 GCA_037385645.1 Gemmatimonadales bacterium | reverse complement strand
TGCGGGCCGCCAGCATACCCGAGGAGACCCTGGCGGACCTCACGTTCTACAAGGGCGAGGGCTGCGACGCCTGCGCCGGCTCCGGATATGCCGGACGGCAGGGGCTCTACGAGGTGATGAGGATGAGCCGCGCCCTGCGGCGCATGGTACTCCAGGGCGCCTCGGCTGACGATCTGAAGACCCAGGCGATCGAAGAAGGAATGCTGACGCTCAGGGACGACGGCCTACTGAAGGTGAAGCGGGGGATCACGACGCTGGACGAGGTGATCAAGGAAACCGCGGTCTGAGCCCCGAGTGCGAAGCGCAAACGGTCACAATGAGAGCGGAGTAATGGAGAGAGATCACACGGACCGACTGGCAGTGGAGCAGACGCCCAACGTTGGCATGCGAGGGCTTCTTGAGGAGATGATCTCCAAGGGCGCCTCGGATCTGCACCTCAGTGTGGGCGAACGTCCCAAGCTTCGCATCGACGGTCGGATGGTGGGGCTCGGTACCGAGAAGCTCCGCCCGAAGGACACCCAGGAACTCGCCTACTCGGTTCTGACGGAGCAGCAGAAGAAGCGTTTCGAGCAGAACGCCGAGCTCGACTTCTCGTTCGCCGTTCCAAAGCTCTCGCGCTTTCGAGGAAATGTCTTCCGTCAGCGGGGAAGTGTGGCGATGGCGATCCGCATGATCCCCTTCGAGATCCTCTCCTTCGAGGAGCTCGGGCTGCCGCCCGTGGTCTCGAGGCTCGCCGACAAGCCCCGTGGGCTGGTCCTCGTCACCGGACCGACCGGCTCTGGCAAGTCGACCACCCTCGCGGCGATGATCGACAAGATCAACTCGGAGAGGGAAGGGCATATCATCACGATCGAGGACCCGATCGAGTTCGTGCACAACCATAAGAAGTGCCTCGTCAACCAGCGAGAGCTCGGATCGGACACGGACAGCTTCCCGAGCGCCCTCAAGTACGTGCTTCGTCAGGATCCGGACGTGATCCTGATCGGGGAGATGCGGGATCTCGAGACGATCGGCGCGGCTCTCACGATCGCCGAGACGGGGCATCTGGCCTTCGCGACCCTCCACACCAACTCGACGGCCGAATCGATCAACCGGATCATCGACGCCTTCCCGGCTCATCAGCAGGGGCAGATTCGCGCCCAACTGGCCTTCGTGCTCGAGGGCGTCGTCACGCAGGCTCTCCTTCCCCGGTCCAGTGGAAAGGGCAGAGTCGCCGCCGTGGAGGTCATGTTGGCGACCCAGGCCATCCGGGCGCTCATCCGCGACGACAAGATCCACCAGATCTACTCCGCGCTGCAGACCGGAAAGAAGCTCGGGATGCAGACCATGAACGATTCTCTCTACCAGCTCTACATGCAGGGTGAGGTGGCCGTCGGAGAGTGCTTGCGGGTGAGCTCCGATCCCGCCGAGCTCCGCCGGATGCTCGGCGAGCCGGAAGGGGGCGAGGCCGGAGGCTCCACGCCTCGAACGGGCGAGGTGAAAAGGCCGGGCGCCAGCGCCCGGCGGTAGAAAGCTCGCGTCCGAAGCTCCAAACGAACTGCACAAAAGCGAAGGGCAAGACAGAATGCCGGTATTCACCTACAGCGCACGGACCGTGGGCGGCGAGATCCAGCGGGACGAGATCGAAGTCCCCACTCGCGACGAGGTCGTCAAGTACCTGCGCAAGCGTCGGCTCATACCGATAACCGTTCGGGAGAAGCCGAAGGACATCAAGCTCGGTCTTCGCAAGAAGGTGAAGACCCGGGATGTCGTGATCGTCACGCGCCAGTTCGCGACGATGATCAACGCTGGCCTGCCTCTCGTGCAGGCGCTCCAGATTCTGGCGAAGCAGACGACCAATCCTACGATCCGCGAGGCGGTCGAGAAGGTCGTCCACGAGGTCGAGTCCGGGCGAACCCTCGCGGACGCGCTGAAGGACCACCCGAAGCTCTTCTCCCAGCTGTACACGAACATGGTGGCAGCCGGCGAGGCCGGTGGAATCCTGGACACGATACTTCTCAGGCTCGCGACGTTCCTCGAGAAGAGCGAAGCGCTGGGACGCAAGGTGAAAGGCGCGATGATCTATCCGGCCGTCGTGCTCACCGTCGCAGTGGGGGCGATCGTGATCCTTCTCCTGTTCGTGATCCCGACCTTCCAGACGATGTTCGCGAGCTTCAACCAGGAGCTTCCGCTTCCTACCCGAGTGGTAATCGGGCTCTCCGACTTCCTGCAGAACTACTGGATCTGGCTGCTCATCGGGGGCATCGGGGGAGGCTTCCTCTTCAAGCGGTGGATCGCGACATCCAGCGGGCGTCTGGCCTTCGACACGCTCATGCTCCGCATGCCGCTGTTGGGCTCACTTGTTCGCAAGTCGGCCGTCGCACGCTTCACCCGCACGTTGGGTACGCTTCTGAGCTCCGGCGTGAGCATTCTGGAGGGACTCGAGATCACGGCGCGGACGGCTGGGAATCGCGTGATCCACGATGCGGTGATGGGCAGCCGTGCTGCGATCGC
Organism: Gemmatimonadales bacterium; assembly: GCA_037385645.1. Lineage (GTDB taxonomy): Bacteria > Gemmatimonadota > Gemmatimonadetes > Palauibacterales > Palauibacteraceae. Next base: position 6,287 of record JARRMU010000098.1, on the reverse strand, counting down.
GGGGGGTGAGTCGATTGCCGAGCCTCTTCGTCTGAGCGGAGTGTTTCCGCCGATGGTCACCCAGATGATCAATGTCGGCGAAGAGACCGGCGATCTCGACGGCATGCTCACCAAGATCGCCGACTTCTACGACGAGGAGGTGGATGTGGCGGTCGAGAGTGTCCTGAAGGCGCTCGAGCCGGCCCTCATCGTCATTCTCGGCACGATCGTCGGAGGCATGATCGTGGCGATGTACCTGCCGATCTTCGGCATGGTCAGCGCAATCCAAGGATAGTCCAGGGCGCCACCGCGGCGGGTGCGGGTGCAAAAGCTCTGGTGTTTTGCACCATGTGTTCGACTGGCGATATGCGGCGGCTAACCGGGTCGTCAGGCAGATCACCTTGTGGGACGCGCGATTCCAGGGTTCACAGCCGACCGCCTCGCGCAGGCAGACGGCTTGCACCCGCAAGCACTCGCAGCCGGGTCTCGACCGACCACGGGGTGGCGGCTCGGGATCCTGGTTGCGGCTCGGTTGAGCCGACGGTCCAGCTTGGGGTTGCCTAGGGCACGGAAGGCCGGGGCCGTCGACCGGGAAGCAGGCTCCGTAATCCGAGAGGAGACACGGTCCGATGATGAAGGGAGTCGTTTTCCAGTTGCTCGAGGATGTGGCCCAGCGAGAGCATGGCCATGAGGCATGGGATGAGCTCGTCGACATGGCAGGACGACACCAGGAACTCTGGTCGCCACGCGATCAGGAAACGCTGTCGCATCTCACGTGTGCGCATGCGGCCGGCGACATGGACGCCCGATCCGCTCTCCGCAGGACCGGTCGGCGGGCTATCCCGGTGCTTGCCAACATGCACCCGCAACTCTTCGCCACCTCCGACAGCACGCGCGCGTTTCTGCTCGTTCTGGCCGGTGGGGTGGTGATCGACACGGTAAAAGGCGTGGTACGCTGGCCGGCGGCCGACGCGGACTTCAGAATCCTACCGGCGCCGGATGGTGATTTCTTCTTAGGATATCGATCGCAGCGCCATCCCTGCGCTCTGGTCGAGGGCCTCGTCGAAGGGGCTGCCGACTACTTTCACGAGGCTGTCAGCATCGTCCAGCTCAAGTGCACGGGGCGTGGTGACAATCGGTGCCTCTTCTGGATTAATTTCGGCGGCATGTAGTCAAGCATCCATTGAGCGGTGAGTGTGCCAGCTGGTCCGGCTCCACCAGCACTAACGGCGCACTCACCGCTCCCCCCTCCCCTTCGCTGGCCTAGACCTCACCTTCCTGCCACTCGCACGACGCTCTTTACCGAACAATCCTCCCGGTTCTCGTGGCCGGTTCGCGGGTCGTACCCTAGCTTCGAGCCATGGACACCCTGGAGGTTCGTACGGATCGGCGAGAGCAGCTCGTGGATATCACGTCCGATGTGCAGTCCAGGATCGCCGCCGCCGGGCTCTCGGAGGGGGCCTGCGTGCTCTGGTCGGTGCACACGACTGGGGGGCTCACGGTCAACGAAGGGGCTGATCCTGCGGTGGCGAAGGACATCGAGGATTGGCTGGCTTCGGCGGCGCCCCATGGCAGGCACTACCGCCACCTCGAGGGTAACTCCGATTCCCACATCAAGACCGCGCTCGTCGGCCCCGGTCTTACGCTGGTCGTCTCAGGCGGTCGCCTGCAGCTGGGCCGCTGGCAGCGCGTCTTTTTCTGCGAATTCGACGGCCCCAGAACGAGGCAGGTCCTCCTTCAGTTGCTGCCGATGGGTTGAGCATCCAGGGCGAAGGATGGGAAATTCTCGGCCGCGCGATAGGGCTTCCGGCCGCTGCCGTAGTCTCCGCGCTGGGGGAGCCCGTGGCTCGCCGCCAGACCGGTGAGGATCTGTGGCTGGTCTTCGAGGCTCCGGGCCGCAGGTTGAGGGTGCGCTGTGACGCTGCCCGCGAGGAGGCCGCCGTGGCTTCGTGGACCCTCTCGTTCGACGCGGGGCCGCCGAGCCTGCAGGAGGCCGCCGAGCTGCTCGGTCTGTGGCCGCAGGCCGCCCCCGACATACCTGCCGAGCTTTACGAGGGTTCTCCGATCCTTCGAGCCGTGACGACCGAAGGCCGCACGCACTCTCTGACGGTGAGCGTCAACCGCGGACGCATCCATAAAGTCACGCTGTTCGATGAACCGCCGGAATGGCTGTAACCCGTATCTGAAAAACTGGTTAGGAGCTTGACGTTGCATTTTTCCCGACGCCATCTATTGCAATTTGCCACTCCCCGATGTCTTATTAGCGGGTCCCGTCCCATCTGTTGAGATGCGTTCGTGCTCCACCCGATGGTAGGTAGGGTGTCGACAACCGGGTAGGAGAAGACAGCGTCCATCGCGCGGACGGGAGGCTCGTTGCTTCGGTCGTCGAGCCCACAAAGCTATCCTCTCGGCACCAACCGTGTCCTCTATTGGATCTATGCGGGGCGGTTGGTCGTCTGTCTTGCCGTCTACGGGACCGCCATCCTCGTGGGGGACCTGTGGCAGGGTTCGGGCGCACCAGCGATTCCCGGCTTTCGCTCGATCGCGATCGCCGGGCTCGGGACGGCGGCGCTCGCTACGCCGGTTGCGTACTGGTTCAGCCACGTCAGCAGGCGAGCTCCCGGCCGGGTCTTCCTCCTCGCGCAGGCTCTCCTGGATCTGCTGCTCATAACCGGTATCGTCCATATCACAGGCGGCAGCCAGAGCGCCTTCCCGCCACTGCTCTACATCGCCTTCGTATCGGGTTACGCGCTCACGCTCCCGTTCCCCTATGCTTTGCTGCTGGCGCTCTCAGCGGGCCTGGCTTACCTGCTGGATCTCGTCACGGCCTACCCGACGCAGATTTCAGGTGCGGTGCTCTTCCAAGTGGTCGTCTTCGCTATCGTGGCGATGGTCGCGAGTATCATCGGCGGCCAGCTCCGGCAGGCGGCCCAGGAGCTCCGGACGGTCGAGGGCGAGCTGAAGCGTCTTCGCCTCGGAACTGCCGACGTTCTGCGCACGCTGAGCTCCGGCGTGATCACTTTGGATGAGTCCGGACAGGTCGCCTACATGAACCCTGCGGCCGCGGAGCTCCTGGATGTGGACCCGGACGGTTGGTTGGGCCATGACCTGCTTCCGGAGCTGAACGACCGAGCCCCCGAGATCGCGCGTGCCGTGCGCGAGACCATACGGACGAAACGGGTGGTCAGGGACCGCGAGGCGCAGGTCGACGCATCGTTCTCACCCTCCCGCCGGGGCCAGCTCGAGCGTTCCACCGGTTCCTCGTCGCTCGACAGCGACGGCTGGGGGAGCGAGCCGGTACCGGGTGACGCCGCCGGGCTGCCCGTCTCGGTGAGCACCGCCCTCCACTCGCCTCCCGAGGCTCCTCCTTCCGTGACGGTCGTGATGCAGGATATGCGTCCAGCGCGTCAGCTCGAGCGCTTGCGGCTTCGCACCGGGCGACTGGAAGCGGTGGCCGAGCTCTCCGCCTCACTGGCCCACGAGATTCGAAACCCGATGGCCTCGATCCGCAGCGCCGCCGAGCAGCTCGCGCGCCGCGCGAAAAAGGGCGATGAGGAGCAGCTTCTCACCGGGCTGATCGTTCGCGAGTCCGACCGGCTGAACCGGCTGCTCGGAGAATTCAACAACTTCGCCCGGGTCGACGTCGTCTCGCGCAAGCAGATCGATCTGGAGCGCATGATTCGCGACGTCGTCCATTTGGTCGGCCAGCGGCCCGAAGCAGAGAACCGCGCCCGGTTCGAGGTGGAGGTGCACGGGCAGCTCGAGGACCTGTGGGGGGATCCCGACCTTCTGCACAGGATTCTCCTGAACCTCGTTCTGAACGCGGTGCAGGCGGCTGACGAGGCCGCCTCGGTGCGCGTGCGAGTCGTGGCCGACACGCTGGGCCCGGTGTTCGTGCCGGGAAGCGTCGAGCTCGGCCATCCCGTCAGAATTCGTGTCATCGACGACGGCCCGGGCATCGAAGCCGAGGACATGAGCCGGATCTTCGATCCCTTCTTCACCAAGCGGAAGGGGGGTACCGGGATGGGTTTGGCCATCGCCTATCGCGCTGTTCAGGCCCACGGGGGTGTGCTCCTGGCGAGCTCCGAGCCGGGTAAGGGAGCCACCTTTTCCATCATTATCCCGCGTCGAGATCTCGAGAACCGGCTCGCCGAGATCCAATCACCCGAACCCTTGACGAGCGACCTATGAGCGAGAGACCGGTACTCCTGTTGATCGATGATGAGCAGAGCGTCCACGACGCCCTCGGAGTTCTGCTCAAGGATGAAGGATTCGACGTGGTTTCCGCGCTCACGGGCGCGGAGGGGCTGGACAGGTTCCAGGAGATGAAGCCCGACATCGTGCTCAGCGACATCCGAATGCCGAAGATGACCGGTGTCGATGTGCTTCAGGAGATCCGTGAGCGAGACCCGTCCACGCCCGTCGTCCTCCTCACGGCGCAGGCATCCCTACAGTCTGCTATTCAGGCCGTGAATCTTGGAGCGACTCACTACGTGCAGAAGCCGTGGGTGAACGAGGAGCTGCTGGCTGTCCTCCGCCGCTCGCTCTCTTACGGGGTAGTGGCGCGCGAGAATACCCGCCTCAAGAAGGAGCTGAAAAGGCGGGACACGCACGACGTCCTTCGACCGATCGGCCAGAGCGCGAGCTTCCGTAAGGCGCTCGATCTGGCCGAGTCGGTGGCCTCCAGCGACTCCACGATCCTGATTCGCGGCGAGAGCGGGAGCGGCAAAGAGGTGTTCGCGCGCTATATTCACGAGCTCTCCGATCGGTCGGACCGGCGTTTCCTCTCCTTGAACTGTGCGGCGCTCCCCGAAGGTCTGTTGGAGTCCGAGCTTTTCGGTCACGTGAAGGGCTCGTTCACTGGCGCCGTCCGCGACAAGGAAGGGCTCTTCGTGGCCGCATCCAGCGGGAGCTTCTTCCTGGACGAAGTCGGGGAGATGGCTCCCTCCACCCAAGTGAAGTTGCTCCGAGTTTTACAACAGCGGGAGGTAATACCGGTCGGCTCCACGAAGGCGGTAGCGGTTGATGTGCGGTTGATCGCGGCGACCAATCGTGATCTCGAAAGGGATATCGAGCAGGGACGCTTCCGCCGCGACCTCTACTATCGGCTCAACGTGATTTCGGTGGAGATCCCGTCCCTCAGGGAACGAGAGGAGGACATTCCGCTGTTGGCCGAGCACTTCCTGGCGCGGCACGCCGAAGACGATGAAACGGCCCCGACCAAGTTTTCCGCCGAGGCGATGACGATCCTCCAGGGCTACAACTGGCCCGGCAACGTTCGAGAGCTGGAAAACGTGGTCGAGCGCGCCGTGGTTTTGACGTCCAACGCGACGATCGAGGCGAGCGCTCTCCCGAATCGACTCAAGGAACCGCCGTCCGTTCCGCTCGTTCAGGAGACGTCTCCGGCGAACCCGAGCTTGGAGGTCATCGAGCGAGCCTACATCGAGCACGTACTCAAGGCGGAGGCCGGCAACAAGACCCGTGCGGCTGAGGTGTTGGGGATCGACCCCAGCACGCTGTACCGGAAGATCAAGAGGTACGAGTTGGAGGCCTGAGACCGACGCTTCGAGAGAGCGCCTCGACCCTTCCCGGCCGGGGCCACGTGTCGCTGCGGGGGATCTTTGCAGGAGTGCTGTTACTCCGTGCATCCTGCAACGAGAACTTCCTGCTCCTGTCAGTACGGGGCCCACTATGCACCCCATAACCGACGGTATGACAGCCTCTTATACTTGCTGCACGCGAAGGGCATAGCAGTTGCCCTTTCTGGGCGACGGAAAGATCGCTTCCCCGCCGCCAACACCGCGATCGGCAGGGGCAAACAGTAACAGGAGAGATTAGAATGCTCCGCGACAGACTCCACGACTCGAAAGGCTTCACGCTCATCGAGCTGCTGATCGTGGTGGTGATTATCGGTATTCTGGCCGCGATCGCCATTCCGCAGTTCGCGAGCACCAAGGAAAAGGCGTACGACGCGTCCGCGAAGACCGATACGCGAAACATGATGGCTGCCCAGGAGGGACACTTCTCAAACAACAACGTCTACTGGGGTGGTAGCATCAGCGCCGCCACTGACGGTGGGACTGCCGACATGGGCGGCGACACCTTCCGCGCCAGCCCGAACGTGGCCATCACGGCGACGTCCGCGACCAATGGGTACCAGATTGAGGCAAGCCATAGCTCTTCGAGCAAGAGCTGGTGTGTGGACACTACCCCTGGGCAAAACGCAAGCGTACACTCCTGCTAGCTAAGGTGGGGGGAAGCGTGGCCTCGGCTTAGAAGACGAGGTCAGACGGGGGCCGGCTTTGCGG
>JARRMU010000097.1:0-12159 GCA_037385645.1 Gemmatimonadales bacterium | reverse complement strand
GGTGCGAGTGAGTCCGTTCCAGAAGACGTCCCGGATCATATCCGAGATGCGACGGACCGGGTTCGCGTGGATCCGCTTGGGGTCGAGGTCGAGCGTCTCGGCTCCCTCGTCCCGGGCGAGCGCTAGCTCCTGGAGGAGGTTGGAGAGCGGGTAGGTCCCCTCCACCAGGTAGGTCTTTCCCTCTTCGCCCTCCACCGGGAAGCGCTTCGGCCCCTCGTCCTTGACGGTGATCTGGTTGTCGCCGTCCGTGTCCTCCTGGTCGAGCAGGCGCCGGAAGGTCTCCTCGACCGGGATCCTCATCTCACGACGCTTCCGCCGGCCTCCATCACTCGCCGCCGTCGGCGTGGCGGTCCGCGAACCACTTGTACGGGAGGAGCATGAGCGCGAGGAGCGCGATCGGGATCAGAGGGAAGAAGAAGGCGTCGTGCGTATTGAGTATGTCGGTGAGACGCCCGGTGATGAGCGAGCCGGTGGTTCCGCCGAGGGCGGAGAAGATGATGATGAGGCCCGTCATCGCCGCCTGCTGCGCCTTCGGCATCTTCGTGAGCACGATCGAGTTGATCGTCGGATAGATGGGGCCGAGGAAGAACCCGACGACGGAGAAGAGGAACGCCAGCCGTGGAGCCTCGAGCCACGACGTGACCATCTCCGGCTGCGCCTCGGAAGTGAGGAGCACCACGGCGAGCGTGACGACGAACGCGAGCGCCAGGTAGGTCAGGCTGAGCACGATCCACGGTATCCGCTTTACGAGAACGCCTGCCACGAAGCGGCTGAAGGCGATCGAGCCGAAGTAGAAGCTCATAAAGCCCGAGGCGACGGCGGCCGAGAGCCCGAAGATCTGCTCGTGGAAGCGCGGAAGCCACGTCCCGAAGCTCTGCTCGATCATTACGTAGAGCAACGCGCAGATGACGAACGTCCAGACGATCGGCCGCTTCAGGAGCTTGAGCATCTCCAGAAAGCCCGCCTATCTCGTGCTCGTCGAGCCGGGTGAACCACATAAGCACGAGCGCGACGAGGGTGAGTGTGGCGAGTAGCCAGTACGTGTCGGTCCAGCGCCTGAAGTTGATCATGAAGGCGAAGACGAGTGGGCCGGACATCGCGCCCACCTGGAAGACGCCCTCGAGATTGTTCATCAGTCCGGTGTGCTCGGCCTGCGACTCCGTGATCAGGCCGATAGTGGAGTAGACGGCCGTCTTCATGAGGGCGAAGCTGATGCCGATGGCGGCATAGAGCACCGGCGTCACCCAAAACCCGGTGACGGACGCCACGAGCATGCTCGCCAGCATCACCGCTGTAAGGCCTACGAGCATCGTCCGTCGGTAGCCGAAGCGGGGCACGTACGAGGCGAGCAGAAACGACGTACCGGCGATCGAGAGGTCCTTGAACGCCTCGAGCGAGGCGGCCCGGGCGCCCGACACGCCATAGTCCTCGATCACCCGCGCGATCACGATACCCACGGTGTTGAGCAGGATGGCGAACACGAAGAAGTTCAGCGCCAGCGCGACCCGGACCTTCCAGGTTGATCTCATGGGCTCGCTCGTCATCGAGGGGGTCCGTAACGCAGGACTTCGAGGCCGTCATCGTTGCGCGCAACGACGACCACCCGCTTTCCGTCGGCACGCCTCAGGAACTGCATGTCGCGCGCTTGGCCCTGGATCACCAAGCCGCTCTCCTCCATGTCGACCGGCTGGAAACGACCCTCGCCGTCTCCACGCAGCAACAGCCCGTAGCCGGCGTCGTAGCGCCCAAACACCGGCGGCACGCCGTAGTAGTTGCCGGCCGTGAGGAGGTCCACGTTCCCGTCGCCGTCAAAGTCGTCCACCAGCACCGCATGGATCGGAGCGAACTGGGCCTCGATCGGCAACGGCTCCAGGCGAAATGTGCCGTCGCCGTTGTTCACGGCCACGGAGCTGGCGAAGACGTTCGCCTCCAGGACCTCCGCCTCCTGCAGCTCCGACGCGTCGAAGATGTCCTCGATACCGCTCGCCCCGAAGTCGGCGTACGAGGGGTACCGGTTTCGCAGGTGGGGCAGCACGCTGAGCAGCTCGTCTCGACCGGCGAGCGGATAGCTCACGCCGTCTTTATAGAAGGTGAGGATCTGTTCGAGCGAGCCATCCCGGGCGAAATCGTGGACATACAGCCGGACGGGCTCCTGCTCGGACGCCCGCAGGTACGAGTTGAGGCCCAGGTTGCCCAGCACGAGATCCTCACGCCCGTCTCCCGTCAGATCGGCGGCCGTGACGTTGTTCCACCAGCCGTTCGTCCCGGAAAGGCCGACCTCGGCGGTACGCTCCCTGAAACGGCCGTCCTCCTGACGAAAGAGGCGGACCGGCATCCACTCTCCTACCACGACCAAATCGAGCTGGCCGTCATCGTCGTGATCCAGCCACGCGGCCGACGTGACCATGCCCGCGTGTGCCAGCCCTTCCGCTCTCTCCAAGGTGACATCCGCGAACCGCCCCGTGCCGTCGTTCTCCAGCAAGTAGCTTCGGGGAATCCGGCCGTACTCGCGGGAGACCACCCTGCTACCGACGAACAGATCGAGATCGCCGTCTCCGTCGAAGTCCCCCGGAACCACGCAGGAGCCGTTCTCGAAGACGTCGGGCAGTCGGCCCACGGAACGCTGGAAGTTGCCCTCGCCGTCACCCATGTAGAGGCGGTCGCGGAGCGCTTCGTGTTCACCCCAGAACTCGTTTCCCGCGCTCACGACGTACAGATCCGGATGTCCGTCACCGTTGGCATCGAAGAAGGCGGCCGCGACGTCCTCGTGGAGGCTGTCCGCCTGGAAGACCGCGGCGGCGCTGGCGCGGAAGCCGCCGTCCGAGCGCTGGAGGAACAGCTGACCCGGCTGATGCTTGGCGCCGCCGACAAACAGGTCGTCCAGGCCGTCGCCGTTCACGTCACCGGTGGCGAGGGCAGGTCCTTGGGTCGAGAGCAGTTGCGGCATGAGCGGCTCTCGGTTGTAGTCGAAGAAAGTGTTCTCCTCGTGCGTGAACTCGATGCCGGTCTCGGCGCTCACATCGACGAAGAGCGGCACGTCGGCAGCCAGGGGTCTCGACCCCCGCGCCGTCATCTCCGACGGCCGTTCCGAATACGCGTACCGTCCTTCGGCGTCCTCCTGCGACAGCGTGATCTGCCGGTCGGCCGCGACATCGGTCAGCACCTGATATCGCCGATCAGGCCAGATGATGACCAGGGAGTCGACCTTCTCGGCAGGGCCGAGCCCGAAATGCAGGCGGGGGTCGACGGAGGACTCGAAGCCACGGGTCGGCATCTGCTCCAGGAGCTGCCGCACCTCGCCGTGCCAGATCATCACCTTCGCGCCGATGCCGGCGGTGTTGGCCCCGGCGCCTCGTAGGGCCACCGTCAGGTAATGACCGTCGACGACCTCCCGAGCCCGGTTGCGGTAGATCGATGCGGGTGCGTTGACCTCGTTCACGATCAGATCGAGCGCGCCGCTGTTGTTCAGGTCGGCGTAGGCCGCGCCGTTGGAGAAGCCGGGCCGAGCCAGGCCCCAGGCACCGGCTGCATTGGTGAACGTGAGATCTCCGTTGTTGCGAAACGCGTAGTTGCCGATGGGGACGTGGGGCATCACCTCCAGCAGCGCCAGGTCCTCTTCCGAGATTCCATCCATGAGCGTGGCCTGGACGGCCATGCCGCGCACGTAGTCGTAGTAGTCGAGGTCGTTCGCCCGACGATAGATGCCGTTAGCAATGAACAGGTCCTTGTCGCCGTCGTTGTCGAGATCAGCGAACAACGGGCCCCAGCTCCAATCGGTCGCGTGAACGCCCGCCAGGTAGCCGATCTCGCTGAACCGGCGCTGGCCGCGGTTGAGCTGGAGCGTGTTTCGCGCGTACTGGGGGTGGTAGCCGGCTGCCAGCTTCCGGTCCTCGATCGCGAAGCTCTCTGCGTTGGCGGAGGTCTTGAGGATCGCCTCCCGCTCCGGAAGCATGTCGAGGACCATGATGTCGGGCCGGCCGTCGTTGTTGAAATCGGCGGCATCGACGCCCATCGAGGATCGGCTCGTGTGTCCCAGGGACGAGGCGATCGACTCGGTGAAGGTGCCGTCGCAGTTGTTGTAGTAGAGAAAGTCGTTCTCCTGGAAGTCGTTGGCCACGAACACGTCGGGACAGCCGTCGGAGTCCAGGTCGCTCACCACGACGCCGAGGCCGTAGCCCTCGACGGTTCCGGAGATGCCCGCCTCGGCGGTTACATCGACGAAGCGCTGACCGTCGTTCCGGAACAGGCGATCGCCGGCCCTCGGATGATGTTCCTCCCGCTGGGGGCTGAAGAGGTTGCCGCGCTCGGCGTGGGTCGAGTGGTTCAGGAGGTACATGTCGAGGTCGCCGTCCAGGTCGTAGTCGAAGAAGGCAGCCTGGGTGGAGTACCCGATGTGCCCGAGCCCGTAAGCATCCGTCGAGTCGGCGAAGGTGGCGTCGCCGTTGTTGATGTAGAGGATGTTGCGTCCGCGCATGGTCAGGTGGCTGATGGCCGATACGTAGAGATCGGTATGACCGTCCCCGTTGACGTCCGCCATCGTGGCTCCGGTCGTCCAACCGGCGCTTCCGGCCACGCCCGCCCGCTCGGTGATATCCTCGAACCGGTAGTCACCCTTGTTCAGATAGAGCCGGTTGTCGCCCAGGTTGGAGGTGAAGTACAGATCCGGCAGGCCGTTGCCATCCACGTCGCCGACGGAGACTCCTCCACCGTTATAGTAGTTGAGGTAGTTGATGATGTTGAATTCAGGGTCTTCCGGCAGCTCGTTGACGAACGTGACGCCGGTCGCCTCCGGTCGCAGCGGCTCGAAGAGGGGCGTGGAGCCCGTCAGGTCGCAGCCGGCTACCGCCGCGACGCCGGCCACGAAGCACAGGGCTCGCATCGTCTTGACGCTACGCATGGGTCAGCTGCGGGTCCTCCTCGTTTGGCCGTCGGAGCCGGTTCCGCGTCCACGTTGCGGGGCGAATCGGGGCATCAAGCCTGAACGGGCGTCAACGGGTCGGTTCGCAATCTCGACCGATGACCGTTTGTGCCGCCAGTGCGCGCTTGCGACATCGGACCAGGTCCGCCTCGCCCACGGGCTCGCTCCCCTGCCGGCCGCCGGCTCACTCGGACTCTGCCTCCCCGCGGCGGTGGACCGATTCATCCCAAGAGGGGGTACGTGAACCCCTGGCGACGCTCAGCTCGGATGCGACCCCTAACGACTTTCCATCCCCGAGGTGACCGATGTCTTCGCCCGCACGATTGGCCCGCAAGACCCTGGTATTGGGCCTTCTCCTCGGCTTCCTGCACGGCTGCGCCTCCAAGAGCGACACAAACGGGGGTGAGCCGGGGGATGCCGCCAAGCCGGGGGTCCCGGCGCCGGATGCCGCCAAGCCGGAGGCTCCGGAGGCGGATACTGCGGAGCCGGAGCTTCCGGAGGCCGATTCCTGGGAGGAGACCCGTCCGCGAGACCCGTCGGTGGTGACTGCCGAGGACATCGCGCATGCCCCCGGCCAGCCGATCGAAAGGATCCTCGAAGGCCGTGTCACCGGCGTCGAAGTTCGGCAGACCGCTAACGGCCTCGTCGTTCGCATTCGCGGCCAGACATCGCTGCGCGGCGACAACGAGCCGTTGTATGTCATCGATGGCATAGCGATCAAGCCGGGGCCGGGAGGAGCTCTGGTGGGGATCTCACCGTACGACATCGAGTCCATCAGGGTGCTCAAGGACGTTGCCGACCTCGCGATGTACGGCGTGCGGGGGGCGAACGGGGTGATCGTCATTACGACGAAGCCGCCGCCGCCGCCGTAGCTTCCCGTTTCGACCTCGGCGCTTCTGTCTGGCGGAAGATGAGAGGCCGATCGTCGTTGCGGGTCACGACGTACAGCTCGTCTCGGACGGTTCGAATTCGCTGAATATCCCGTGCCTGACCGGGCACGAGGAAGCCGCTCTCCAACCCGGGAACCGGTTCAAAGCCTCCCGTCCCGTCGCCCAGCAGGACCAGGCCATGGCCGGCGCTCATGCGGCCGATCTCGGGCTTCACGCCGTCGAAGTTCCCGGCCAGCAGCAGGTCGAGATGACCGTCCTCGTCGATGTCTGCCGGCAGGATCCCGTACGTGGGGGCGATCTGCGCCTCCACCGGCAGTGGCAGAAGCGTAAAGGAGCCGTCGCCGTCGTTCCTGGCCAGCGCCGTCTCGAACGTGTACGCCCGCTTCACCACCGCGTCGGCCAGCTCGGCTTCCGAGAAGACGTCCGCGACGGTCTGGAGGGCGTAGTCTTCGTAGCTCGGGTAGCGGTCCCTCAGATACGGAAGGGCGCTGAGCAGATCGTCGCGCAGGGCGAACGGATAGCTGACGCCGTCGTTGTACTGTGAGAGGATTTGCTCGACCGAGCCGTTCCGGTCGAAATCCTTCACGTACAGGGTGAGCGGCTCGCGTTCGGTCGCGCGCAACCGCGTGTTCAGCCCCAGGTTGCCGAGGACGAAATCGGTTCGGCCATCACCGGTGAAATCCCCGGCCGCGATGCGGTTCCACCAGCCGTGACTCCTCTCGAGGCCGGGTACGTCCGCCCGCTCGAGCCTGCCGTCCCCGGCATTGCGAAAGATCGTGATCGGCATCCATTCTCCGACCACGACGAGGTCCGCCCGATCGTCTCCGTCGACATCCTCCCAGATAGCATCGGTCACCATGCCGATGTTCGCGAGATCCGGCGCCGCCTGCTGCGTAACGTCGGTGAACCGGCCCTGACCGTCGTTCGCCAGGAGCACGCTGGGAGGATCGAACCCGTAGCGCCACGGAACGACGCGTCCGCCGACAAACAGGTCGATGTCGCCGTCGCCGTCGAAATCGTGCGCCGCCACGCGCGAGCCGCTCTGGCTCATTTCGGGCAGGCTGCCCTCGGCTTTGCGAAAGCGACCCCGGCCATCGTTCAGATACAGCCGATCCCGGAGCCCGGGCGCGTGGTCGGAGAACTCGCTGCCGCCGCTGACCACGTAGAGGTCGAGATCTCCGTCGCCCTCCGCGTCGAAGAAGGCCGCACCGAGATCCTCGGAGATCCGGTCCCGTTCGAGAAGCGTCTGATTGCTTTCCGCCAGCGTTCCATCGGACCGCTGGAGTAGCAGTCGACCCGCCTGCTCCTTCGCCCCGCCGATGAACGCGTCGTCGAGCCCATCTCCGTTCACGTCACCCACGGCCATGAACGGTCCCTCGGTCGAGAGCAGCTTCGGCATCAGGGGTTCGCGGTGGAAGTCGACGAAATCGTTCTCCCGGTGGACGAAGTCGAGACCGATCTCTGCCGTTACATCGGTGAAGATCGGTGCCGGGGACGCCGTCTCCGCGGGTGCCCGAGTCCCGGCCGCCGATTGGCGGATGGTCAGGGACTGATTGGTCGGGACGTCGCGCTCTACGCTCACCCGCCCGTCCGGCCACTCGACCGTGACGACCCGGATCGTATCAAGCCGGCCGACGCCGAACGTCAGCGCGTAGTCGACGCTCGACTGGAATCCGCGGGAAGGCATGAGCTCCTGGAAGAAGAGCTGCTCTCCGCTCCGCAGCGTCACCTTCGCTCCGACGCCGTAGCGGTTCGCGCCCTCGCCCTCCAGCCGGATCTGGAGGTAGCGGTTGTCGAGCTGCGTCCGGGCATTGTTTCGGAAGACGAACGCTTCCTGGTTGACGTTGTTCACCACCAGGTCCAGCGCCCCGTCGCCGTCCAGGTCGCCGTACGCCGCTCCGCTTGAAAACCCCGGCCTATCGAGCCCCCACGCCTCGCTCTCGTCCGCGAACGTCAGATCGCCGCGGCTGCGGAATACGTGGTTGGGCAGCGGAGTGGATCCCATCGCCGCCACCAGCCCCAGGAAGTCCACATGATCGCTCTCTCGAGCCTCCCGCATGGTTCGGGGGTTCCCGAGGAACGACATGTAGTCCCGCGACGTCACATCTCGCAGCATGCCGTTCGTGACATGGATGTCCTTGTGACCGTCCAGGTCGAAATCCGCGATCAGCGGGCTCCAGCTCCAGTCCGTTCGAGCCACACCGGCCAGCAGGCCGATCTCGCTGAAAGCTCCGTTCCGCTGATTCAGGTGCAGCATGTTGCGTGTGACCTGATGGTGGTAGTCGTTCTTCAGGTGGGCCTGGTAGCTGTCCCAGCTCTCGAAGCCGGCGATGGTCTTATACCGGTATTCGTCGTCCGGCAGCATGTCGGCGACGTATACATCCGTCCACCCGTCGTTGTTGACGTCGGCGATGTCGAGGCCCATGGAGGACAGGCTTACGTAAGGCATCTGCTGCGCGATCGACTGGGTAAAGGTGCCGTCGCCGTCGTTGATGTAGAGGTAGTCCTCCTCGAAGAAGTCGTTCGAGACGTAGATGTCCGGCCAGCCGTCGCGGTTCAAGTCGCTGATGGCGACGCCCAGCCCGAAGCCGATCTCGCTCCCGAAGATGCCGGCCGCATCGCTCACATCCACGAAACGCCCGCCATCGTTCCGATAGAGCTTGTCGCCGCCAAGCGAGTCGCGTATCGCACGGGTGTTCTGGAGCCCGAAGCTGTTGGCCGGTCGAGGGGAGTTGTTGACCAGATAAAGGTCCAGATCACCGTCCCGGTCGAAGTCGAAGAAGGCGGCGTGGGTCGTATAGCCCTCGTCCGCGATTCCGTAGGCGGCGGCCGATTCTGCGAACACGGGGATGCCCTCCGGGTCCAGGCCCTGGTGGACGTAGAGCTCGTTGGCCCGGAGACCGCCTTCGAGGTTGCCCGCGTACCCCACATAGATGTCGAGCCATCCGTCACCATTGATGTCAACGAAGGTGACGCCCGTTGCCCACGTTCCCTTGCCGGCGACTCCCGCCGCTTCCGTTACGTCCTTGAAGCGGAAGTCTCCCTCGTTCAGATAGAGTCGGTTCTCCTCCAGGTTCGAGGTGAGCAGCAGCTCGGGCAGGCCGTCGCCGGTGAGGTCGCCCAGCGCCACCCCGCCGCCGTTGTAGAAGTTGCGATACGTGAAGACGTTGAAGTCGGGTTCGTCGACGAGTCGGTTTTCGAATCGAACCCCGGTATAGCTGGAGGGAAGCTGACTGAAAAGCTCGTCGCCCGCCGCGGGCGGATCACCCGGCGACCGGTCTGCGCAGGAGGGAATGCCCCCGAGAGAAAGCGCCACGACCGCAAGGCGGAGGCCGAAGCCGCGTGCCCGCCTCATGCCAAAAAGGCCATAGCCTGCTCCCCTCGGGGAGCAGGCTATGGCTATATGATGTCGCCCGCGGCGAAGTTTCCGAACCGGCCTAGTACCCCGGATTCTGCACGAGCTCTGGGTTGGTGTCGAGCTGCGTCTGTGGAATCGGGAACAGGATCTTGTACGCTTCGGTCTGCGGCTTGAACTCCCAGGGATCCGTGAACTGGTCGTGCCGTACCAGGTCCTGTCGCCGCTTGGATTCGGCCGTAAGCTCGAAGAGCCGCTCGAGGAGAATCCGGTCCCGCAAGGTCTCCTGCGTGTAGTCGGCCGCGTTGAGCGGCTTGTCCGGATCGAACACCCGTGCTCGGATCGTATTCACGAGGTTGACCGCCTCGGAAATGTTTCCGAGCTCGTTGTAGGCCTCCCTCCCCGGTGTCGTAGCTCTTTTGCTGGCCCACGAGGAAGATCTCCGTCCGCTCGTCGTCCTGGAGGTCGAACTTGAAGTAAGTTTCCGCCAGGGTCGAGAATCCGTTCCATGGAGCCGGGGCTAGCTGATTGTAGTGCAGAGCCCGCATGGGAAAGGTGTTGCCGAGGCCCGACTGATTGAGGAACTTCGCGACGAGGATGAGCTCGGGGGATGTGTAGTTGTCCGGCGCGAAGTTGTGGGTCCAGTCAGTCTCGAGGCTGTACACGCCCGAATTGATGAGCCGCTCGGCCGCGTCGATGGCGTCCTGCCACCGGGCCTGTCCTCTCTGCAGCCCACTCGTCGTTACCGTGCCGGTGAATACCTCGGCATTCAGATACATGCTCGCGAGGAGCGCGTCGACGGCCCCCTGCGTCATGCGTCCCTGGTAATTGGCTGACCAGCTCGTGGGCAGATCGGGGCGAGCCGCGAGGAGCTCCTGCTCGAGGAAGTTGAACAGCTCGGCCCGGGTCGCTCGCGGCCGCGCCTCGATGGCCGGATCCGTGGCGATCGGGACGCCCCCGAAGAAGTCCATGAGCAGGTAGTAGTAGAGGGCTCGCAGGGTCCTCAGCTCGGCCACGTAGGTCGGCCCGTCGGACAAGGTGACGTTCTCCAAACCGGCCAGCACGACGTTGGCGTCCGCCACGCCGCCGAAGAAGTCGTTCCATGCGCCATTGATGTCCTCGAGGCCCGACGGGCTGTTGGCGGTGAAGCTCTGCTGGTGGATCTCGAGCCAGCGGCCGTTGTCGAACCAATCCGAACCGCGCGTGGGCACGACCATCTCATCCGTGCTGACCTCGCTCAGATTGTAGTAACTCCACATCGTCTGGCGCAGCCCTCCGTACACCTGCGCCAGCCCGGCGATAACCTCATCTTCGTTCTGGAAGTAGTTATCCGGGGTGATGACGCTGGTAGGGTTCTCATCCAGCGAGCATCCCGGAAGTACGGCCAGAACCGGCAGGAGAAGCAGCAGCGTCAGGGCCCTCCGTCCACCGATGCGGATCGGGTATCGCGAACCAGGCTTCCTCATCAGATCCTCCAACTCGTCTTCGTGCGGCGCGTGCGCCGAGTCGACCCACTAGGGCCCCAATCAGATGTTGAAATAGATGCCAAACATGAACGTGCGCGCTATCGGGTACGTGAGATAATCGATCCCGGGCGAGGAACGACCGAGACCGACAGCATTCGAGTCCGTGTCACGGGACGCGTTGGAGGCCGTGTACACCTCGGGATCGTAGCCGGAATAGCCGGTGATCACGAACAGGTTGTCGCCCGATACGTACGCCCGCAGCGTGCTCCCTGAGAACCGGAACGTGTATCCGATCGTGATGTTCTGGAGCCGGAGAAAGGATCCCTCCTCGATCCAGAGATCGGAGAAGATGGCCGGGTCGTCGATCGCGATCGGGTCGTCGATCGCTGCCGCGATGAAGTTCTTGTTCTGTAACACGTTACTCTTCGTGCTGTAGACGAGCGCGGTGTTGTTGAACACATCCTGCCCGAACTGGCCGGAAAGAAGCATGTACGCGTCGAGGGGACCCCAGTTCAGCGTGGTATTGAAGCCGAGCCCGAAATCCGGGTTGGCGTCCCCGATCACCAGGAAATCATCACCGCTCGGCTGGGTCGTCGTGCCGATGAGGTTCCCGTTCTCGTCGTAGTCGTTGAACAGCTGCCGGCCCTCTCCGTCTACGCCGACGTACTCCGGTCCCCAGAACGTGCCGATCGGATAACCGGGAATCAGTCGCTGGGAGACCTGTCCGCTCTGGCCCTGGCCGCTGACGCCACCGTTGCGGATGAAGGTCTGCTCGCCCAGGCTGAGCACCTCGTTGCGGTTGCGGTCGAAGCGCAGTCCGGCCGACCACGTCACGCTCGGGTCGTCCACGATGATGGCGTCGAACGAGAACTCGAAGCCCTTGTTGCTCACGCTGCCGACGTTCTCGAGTCGGGTCGAGACGGGCGCCGGCTGCGGCACGTCGACGGTGAGAAGGAGATCCTTGGTCGTCTTGTTGTAGTAGTCGAAGACCGCCGAGATCCGGTTGTTCACGAACCCGAAGTCGAGTCCCACCCCCCAACTCTCGGTTCGCTCCCACTTGAGGTCCGGGTTCGGGTTTTGGCTCGCTCCCACACCGGTGAAGGACGTCGTGCCGAACACGCCCTCCGTCTGGGGCTCGAGCGTGATCAGGGATGAGTAGGCGGGAATGGCCGGATTGCCGACTACCCCCCAACCGCCGCGGAGACGAAACTCCGAGAACGGCCCATCCGCCATGAACTCCTCTTCGGCTATCCGCCACGAGGCGGAAAACGAGGGGAACGCTCCCCACTTGTTGTTCTCTGCGAAATTGGAGGCCCCGTCGTAGCGGAACACCCCCTGCACGGTGTAGCGGCCCTTGTAGGTGTAGTTGGCCCGGGCGAAGGCGCCGAGCACCTTGATCTCCTCCTCCCGCGAGTCGACGATCGGCCGGGTGGCGCCGGCCGCCAGGTTGCTGAAGCTGAAGGCATCGGTCGGGAAGCCGCGGCCCTGCGCCGAGAACGTCTTGAGGTCGAAGTTCTGGTTCTCGAATCC
>JARRMU010000096.1:0-13268 GCA_037385645.1 Gemmatimonadales bacterium | reverse complement strand
TTCCGATGATGGACATCGGAGCCGTCTACTCGGACGAGAGCATCGACGTGATGACCTGGGCATCGCCTGACTGGGCGTTCGATGCCGGCGTCGGAGTGACCGTCGGCGAGACCAAGGCCAGCTCGAGCGCCCTGAAGGCGTGGGATCCGGTGGCGCAGGAGGCTGTCTGGGAGGTGCCGCTGCCTGGGGTCTGGAATGCAGGCACGCTGACGACGGCGGGGAACCTCGTGTTCCAGGGCCGTGCCGACGGGAAGTTGTACGCTTACAAGGCCTACAACGGTGAGACGCTCTGGAGCTACGATCTCGGCCTCGGCATCTCCGCACCGCCGATCACCTACGCGGTCGACGGCACGCAGTACGTGTCGGTCCTCGTGGGATGGGGCGCGGCGATGGCCGGGCTCGGAGCGGATCTGGCGGCACAGCATGGCTGGGCGTACCGGGTGCACACCCGCCGCCTGGTCACCTTCGCTGTCGGAGGCAGCGTCGAGCTGCCGCCGTCCCCGCCGCCGTACTTCGCGGAGCCGCTCGAGGCGCCCGACTTCGTGGTCGACCCGGCGCTGGCAGCGGCCGGCGACGCGCTCTTCAACGGCAAATGCGGGCTCTGTCACGGGTTCGGCGCCATCGCGGGCGGCATGGCTCCGGACCTGCGCGCGTCCCCGGTGGTGGCGTCGCACGAGGCCTTTGTCGAGGTCGTACTGGGCGGCGGCCGAAGGGAGTTCGGCATGCCTCAGTTCAGCGATCTCTCCGAGATCGAGGCGGGCACGATCCAGCACTACATCCGTGCCCAGGCGGTTCAGTCCGGGGCGGGTACCGCCGGCCCGCCGTAGTTGCCCTGGTTCAGGCACTGTAAACGATTGCGCAGAGAACTGAGCAGCGAGACGCTTGCGATGACGCTGAGCGCTCGGCCGTGAGACTCACCAGGCTGGTCGAGACCTGGCAACGACTGACCGAGACGGGAGGCCGCAAGGCCAAGATCGACGTTCTGGCCGAGGTCATCGGCGATATGGACCCGGACGAAGTCCGGATCGGGGTGAAATACCTGTCGGGAGAACTCCCCCAGGGCCGGCCCGGCATCGGGCCGGCTTCGCTGCGAAAGGCCGACCCCGAGACAGCAGCACCCGCCGCGGCGCTCAGCCTGCGGGAGGTGGACGAGGCCTTCCAGGGGATGGCAGAGACGAGCGGTCCGGGCTCGGTGGGCGAGCGCGTCCGGCGGCTCCGCGACCTGCTTGGGCGCGCTACAGAGCCCGAGCAAGCATTCCTCCGTGGCCTGATCTTCGGGGAGCTCCGACAGGGAGCACAGGCCGGCCTGATGATCGATGCCATAGCAGTCGCGGCGGCCGTGCCGAAGTCGAGGGTTCGCCGGGCAATAATGATCACGAGCGACCCCGCAGCGGTGGCACGCGCGGCCCTGACCGGCGGGTCGGAAGCGCTCCAACGGCTGGGGATCGAGCTCTTTCGTCCTGTTCAACCGATGCTGGCCCAGACCGCCGAGGATGTGAACGCAGCCCTTGGCCATCTGGAGCGCGCCGCGTTCGAGCCGAAGCTGGACGGGGCGCGAATCCAGCTCCACAAGTCCGGCGACGACGTCCGGATCTTCACGCGGCAGCTGAACGACGTCACGCCGGCCCTGCCGGAGATCGTCGAAGCGGCCTCGGCCTTACCCGTCCGCGAGATCATCCTCGACGGAGAGGCCATCGCTCTGAGTCCCCGCGGTGCGCCCTTGCCGTTCCAGGTCACGATGAGCCGGTTCGGAAGCCGCATTGACGTGGAGCGGCTCCGCGCCGAGAGGCCACTCAGCCCCTTCTTCTTCGACTGCCTCTACCTGGACGGCACGGCCCTGATCGACGAGCCGGCCGCGGAGCGCTTCGTAGCGCTCGCCGACTCACTGCCCCCAGACCTCAGGCTAGATCACGTCGTGACCGAGGAGATCGAACAGGCCTCGGCGTTCCTCGAGCGGGTCATGAAGACGGGCCACGAGGGCGTGATGGCGAAGATGCTGGACGCACCCTACGCGGCCGGCGGGCGCGGCCGCGCCTGGCTCAAGATCAAGCCCGCCCACACGCTCGACCTCGTGGTCCTGGCCGCCGAGTGGGGCCACGGAAGACGCCGTGGACGGCTGAGCAACCTCCACCTCGGCGCCCGGGATCCGGAGAGCGGCGGTTTCGTGATGCTGGGAAAGACGTTCAAGGGCATGACGGACGCCATGCTCGCCTGGCAGACAGAGCGCCTGCTATCGCTCGAGACCCGGCGTGAGGGGATCACCGTCTTCGTTCGCCCCGAGCTCGTGGTGGAGATCGCGTTCAACGAGGTTCAGGCCAGTCGGAAGTACCCTGCCGGCCTTGCGCTGCGGTTCGCGAGGGTGAAGCGCTACCGCGAGGACAAGCCGGCGGCGGAGGCGGACGCGATAGACACGGTGAGGGCGATCCACGAATCGCGACTCGCCTCTTCATGAGCTCCCGCAATGACGAGGGCCCCGCGGTTACGCGGGGCCCTCGCTGTCGCGACCGCTGTCTAGCTGGGCGGCGACTCTACGGCTTGGACATCTCCACGTCCCACACGTAGTCGGTGTGCGAGTTGCAGGTCTCGGAGAACACCTGAAACGGGCTTCCCATCGTCTCGGCGATCTGATCGAAGATGGCATCCCGTGCGTTCAGCACGGCGTTGACGCCCGTGCCGTCTATCACGGCGATCCGGCGGTACTTGCCGCCGACGTCATGCGAGAGCCAGCTCCAGCCGGTAATCGTGCCATCTGCGACCGCCTGGTCGAGCACGTCGTCGAAGACGTTGAGGTAGATGTCATCCGCCATGTCCTCGCGGGCGAAGTCGCACTCGAAGTACATCGAGATCGCGAACTCTGGCCGTGAGAGCCCCGGATCGGAGCCGCCCTCGTAGTTCCAGATGTAGTCGTCGTGCGAGGGGCAGATCTCGGTGAACTCGTCGAGCGCATCGTCGCCGTCGAGCTCCTCAAGCAGGGCCGCCCTCGTCGTCAGCAGGACATCGCGCGACGGCGACGTGTAGTACTCGAGGCGGCGCCACTTACCGCCGATCCGGTGGGAGAGCCAGCCCCAGGCGGTGATGTCGCCTGCCGCAAGGTGTCGGTCGTAGATCGGAGCGACGTGCTCGCTCACGAGCGTGTCGGTCCGCGCCTCGCGGGCCTGATCGCAGTAGTAGTAGGTCGCGAAAAGGGCCGGCTGCTCCTCCTGGGCGAACGCAGCCAGAGGCAGCAACAGGGCTCCGAGCCCTACGGCGAGGGAAAGTCTGAGTTTCATCGGATCCTCCTTGGATGGGACGGGAGTGTGCAGTCGTCCTACTAGTACGCATCCCCCCTGTCGCCGTCAAACCACGGTCGGGTCGTTTGCAAGGCGGGCGGCGACGCTAGATTCTCCCTGCATGTGGGGCTTCCGTCGCAAGCGGAAACCAGGCCTCCCGGCCGGCGTGTCGTCCAGGCGCCGGCCACGAGAACGGACCAAGCGGAGGAAATCGGATGATCGACGCTGCGAGAACCGTCGCTGCCCTGGCGGCCGTCGCGATCGCGGGCTTTGAGCCCACCATGCGGGCCGAGGCCCAGGAGGGCTCGCAATTGCCGCCCGACGCCGAGCTCGCCCTCTCTCGTCTGGCGGAATCGCCTCGACACGGCGAATGGATCGAGTACAACGCGGGGGGTGCCGATACGGTGACCGCCTGGGTGGTCTACCCGGAGCGAAGCGACGCGGCCCCGGTCATGGTCGTGATCCACGAGATCTTCGGGCTCTCGGACTGGGTGCGGGGTGTCGCCGACCAACTCGCCGCCGAGGGCTTCATCGCGATCGCCCCGGACCTGCTGAGCGGGAAGGGTTACGACGGTGGCGGCACCGACTCGTTCTCGCCGGAGGACGTTCGAAAGGCGATCCGCGATCTGGACCCCGACGAGGTGAACCGTCGGCTTCGAGCCGCTGCCGGCTACGCGACCGCTCTCCCGTCGGCAACCGCCAGAGTGGGCAGCGTCGGATTCTGCTGGGGCGGCTCGACGAGCTTCCGCTTCGCGACGGCCTGGGATGGCCTGGATGCGGCGATCGTCTACTACGGAAGCTCACCCCCGACGGAATCCCTGGCCGCCATCCAGGCCCCGGTACTGGGTCTCTACGGAGGGGATGACGCACGGGTGAATGCCACGATTCCTCCGGCGAGAAAGGAGTTGGACCGCCTCGGGAAGGTATACGAGACCGAAATCTACGCGGGCGCGGGACACGGCTTCCTGCGACAGCAGTCCGGTCGGGACGGTAGCAACCTGAAGGCCTCCGAGCAGGCCTGGGCCCGGACGCTCGCCTTCCTGCGCGCCGAACTGGAAGAGTAGGAGTATGCCAGCTTCCGCAGGCCACCGATGCCGGTTCGTGGCGCTAGCCGGGGCGCTGTGGCTCGTCACCATCGCGGCGCCTAGTGGAGGCACAGGCGATGGCCGAGGCGCCCGTCTCGGACCTGCCGATGCCCGCCACCGACCGGCCCCCTCGACCCGACGCGAGCCGGCAGGCCTTCGACCCGGTGAAAGCCACGGAAGCCTACCTCGCAACTCTGGATGATGAGACGAGGGCCACCTCGAAGGAGTACACGGAAGGTGGATACTGGCTGGGTATCATCAGCCTGTTCTACGGACTCGCCGTCGCCTTCTTCTTGCTCAACACGGGGCTATCGGCCCGCATGCGGGAAACCGCAGAGGGCATCTCCGGCAAGAAGCCGCTCCAGACGGCCCTCTACGGCGTGCAGTACATCCTGATCAGCACGGTCCTGCTGCTGCCCCTATCCGTCTACTCGGGCTTCCTCCGCGAGCACCGATACGGATTCTCCACGCAGAGCGTCGGCGGGTACATCTCGGACCGATTCATCGGCCTCGCCATCTCGCTGGTCCTCGTGAGCGTCCTTCTCGTGCTTCTGTACGGTACGATCCGGCGCGCTCCGCGCACCTGGTGGATCTGGGGAGCGGGGGTGAGCCTGGCGTTCCTGGCCGTGATCGCCTTCATCTCGCCGGTCTACCTCGCCCCGCTCTTCAACCGGTACGAGCCGTTGGACGACGGATCACTCAAGGACCGGGTGCTCTCCATGGCGCGCGCCAACGGCGTGCCGGCCGATGAGGTGTACCAGTACGATGCCTCGAAGCGGACGACCAAGATCAGCGCCAACGTGAGCGGGTTCCTGGGCACCACGCGCATCTCCCTCAACGACAATCTCCTCGACCGAGGGACGGACGAGGAGATCGACGCGGTCATGGCGCACGAAATCGGCCACTTTGCCCTTCACGCGGCCAGGGAGTTCTTCGTCTTCTTCGGGCTCGTGCTCGTCGTCGGGTTTGCCTTCGTCCGGTGGGGATTCGACCGGACGCTGGCTCGTTGGGGCTCTGGTTGGGGCGTGCGGGACGTGGGCGACGTGGCGGGCCTTCCGCTCTTCCTCGTCCTTTTCTCGCTCTACTCCGCGGCGATCACGCCGATCACGAACGGGTTCATCCGCTCGAACGAGGCCGAGGCCGACATCTACGGACTCAACGCGGCGCGTGAGCCGGACGGGTTCGCGACCATCATCCTCAAGCTCGGTGAGTACCGGAAGGTGGATCCCGGCCCGGTCGAGGAGTGGCTGTTCTACGATCACCCGAGCGCCAAGAACCGCATCCTCATGGCGATGCGCTGGAAGGCGGAGCAGTCGGAGGAGAGCGCCGACTAGCGAGGGTCTCGACGTGGACATGCCGGCTGACTCCACGCGTCGTTTCTCCGAGCGGGTGGAAGATTACGCCCGATACCGCCCCAAGTACCCGCCGGACCTCATCCCGCTGCTGCAGGCGGAGATCGGCCTCTCTCCCGACTGGCGCGTCGCCGACGTTGGGTCCGGAACCGGCTTGTCGGCGGAGCCCTTCCTCGCGCTGGGCTGCGAGGTCTTTGGCATCGAACCCAACGCCGAGATGCGCGCGGCGGCAGAATCGACGCTGCGGAGTCGCTCATTTCGCAGCGTAGCCGGCAGGGCTGAGGCCACGACTCTTCCTTCGGCCAGCGTCGACCTCGTTCTCGCATGCCAGGCGTTCCACTGGTTCGAGGTCGGGCAGGCGAGGCGTGAGTTCTCGCGGATCCTTCGCCTGCCGAAGCGAGTCGCCCTCATCTGGAACACCCGAAAGCTGGACGGGAGCCCGCTTCTCAGCGAGTACGAGAGACTCCTGTTGCGGTTCGGGACCGACTACGGCCGCGTCCGCCACGACACGCGACGCGAGCACCTCCTCGCCGGCTTCTACACGCACGGGTTCAGCCGAAGAGAGCTCCCGAATCAACAGACGCTCGACCGCGATGGCCTGCGCGGAAGACTCCTCTCATCCTCGTACACGCCCGGCGAGTCGGATCCTGCGCGGGGAGCGATGTTGTCCGAACTGGACGCCATCTTCAACCGCTACGAGGCGCGGGGCCGTGTGCACCTCGAGTACGAGACCGAGATCTACTTCGGCTATCTCCCCAAAGCCGCCAGGAGACCTGTCGTCAGCAACGGGATGTAGGTGATGAGCAGTACTCCGCCGCCGAGGATCAGGAGGAACGGCACGGCGGCGCGGTAGAGCTCGAGCAGGGGTCGATTGAATCGGTAGGAGGCGAGGAAGAGGTTGAGCCCGACGGGAGGCGTCAGGTACCCGAGCTCGCGATTGGCGACGAAGATGATCCCCAGGTGGATCGGATGGATGCCAAACGCCGCGCCGAGGGGCACGATGAGCGGAACGATCACCACGGTGGCCGAGAAGATGTCCATCACGGCGCCGACCAGGAGAAGGAAGAGGTTGAGGCAAAGCAGAAAGACGATCCGCGAATCGATATGGCCTTGCACCCACTCGAGCGCGCGACTCGGGATCATCGCGTCCACCATGTAGCTGCTGAACCCCATCGCCATGCCGAGGATGAGCAGCACGCCACCGATGAGCACGAGACACTGGTGGAACACGCGCGCCAGGTCGGAGCCCAACGACACATCCCGGTGGACGAAGCACTGGACGATGAAGGCATAGAGCGCCGCGAGCGCGGCCGCCTCCACCAGCGTGGCGATCCCCCTGAAGATCACGAACAGGACGACGATCGGAAGGAATAACTCCCACTTCGCATCCCACAACGCACGTGCCGCCTTCCGCGGCGCGAACGGCCCACGCTCCACGCCGCTGCGAATCCCCTCGCGCACCCCCCAGCCCGCCACCAGCGAGACGAGCAGGATCCCCGGGATGATGCCTCCGATGAACAGGTCTTCGATGGGAATGCTCGCGACGATCCCGTAGAGGATCAGGGGAAGAGCCGGAGGCAGAAGCAGACCAAGCGAGCCGGATGCGGTCAGCAGGCCGAGCGAGAAGCGCTCGTTGTAGCGATCCTCCCGAAGAACCTGGAACAGGAGGGCGCCGAGGGCGAGAATCGTGACGCCCGAACCACCGGTGAAGACGGTGAAGAAGCCACAGACAAAGGCGCAGACGACCGCCGTTCCACCAGGCACCCAGCCGACGAACGCATGAAAGAGGTCCAGAAGCCTCGATGACGCCTTTCCTTCGGCCAGAAAGAAGCCGACTAGCGTAAAGAGCGGAATCGCGGCGAGGGTCGGATTCACCGATAGGCTGTAGGTCTCGATCAACACCGCTACCGGCGGGACTCCCTCCGCCATGAAGAGGAACGCGGCAATTCCGCCAAGCGCGGCAAAGATCGGCCCCCCGAGAAGGGTGGCCGTGAGCACGAGCAGCACGCCGGGCCAGCTCGGTTGGGCCTCGAGGATGCCGGGATACTGCGCCAGGAGGAGACCCATGACGACGCCCACCATCGCCACCGCCCTCCCCTTCCAACTGTCGGCCGACCGCCAGACCAGCCGCAACCCGATCAGCGCGAAGGCGACGGGCATCACGACCTGAGCGAGCCACACGGGGATCGTCCGGGTGATCATCGTCCCGGCCAGCCTCTCCTCCAGAACGAGATCGATACCCGCACGGAAGAAGAGGGCGCAGACTCCGGCCGCGACCGCCGAAGCGAGGCGCCCTCCCGCCGTTCGTATCTTGCCCTCGGGGAGGAGCTGGCCGGTGGCGAGGGAGAGGAGGCGTCCGTCGCGAGCGGCCAAGGCGGCACCGAGGAAGGCGACCCAGAGCGTGAGATGCCGCTCGACCGAGATCGCCCCGGGAATTCCCGTTCCGAGCTTGCGGAGCGGTATCTCCAAGAGCGGCAGGAGGACCATCGCGCCCAGTGCGAGGCCCGCCGTCGCCTCTTCGAGCTTTCGGAAGGCTTTCAAAGACGGAGGCTCAGTGTCTGTCGTGTGTCTCGCGAATTCGGATCAGGGACTCGAGCCGGCGGCGGCCGCCGGCCCGCGCCGGTACTCGGCGCGATACTGGAGAGCGAGATCCAGGACGTCTTCAGGAACCATAGTGGTCCGGAAACTCTCCGCGAAAGACTCCGCCGCCGCTCGCCACGGATTGGCTTCCCCCTCGACGTCCACGCGAATTACCTCGAGCCCTCGCATGATCATCTCCGCGAGAGACTCCTCGTCCTTCTCGGGAATCTCGACTGCCAGCCGCTGACCGGCCCGTCGGGCCGACTCCATCAGCAACGCGCGGTCTCCTTCCGACAGCTTCTCCCATGCCCGCTTGTCAATGACCGTGGCCCCGATCAAGGGGGCGAAGCCCGGAGCCAGCATGTACGGCGTATGCCGGTACCACTGAAACGCGAGAGCACCGAGGGGAGGGGCCGGTAAGCCATCGATCATCCCGCTCTGCAGGCCGACCATGATGTCGGTCGTGGAGAGAGCGACCGGGTTGTATCCGTTCTGCCTCCAAAGTCGGGTCATCCGGTCGTCTCCCGCCCCCGTGTACATCTTGAGACGCTGAAGGTCCGAGACCGTTCGCGTCGGTATCTTCGAGAAGAAGTGCAGCCACCCGCCGTAGCCCCAATGAAGGGTTATGAGCCCCTGCTCCTCGAGCCGCTCCCTTAGCAGCGGTCCCAGGCGATCCAGCACGAAGAAGAACTCCTCGATCGAATCGAAGAAAAGAGGAATCTGGAAGACGTTGAAGGCATCGTCCAACTCCGTGAGCCCCTTCACCGTCAGCGTCGCCCCCTGAAGCTGCCCGTGACGGATCTTCCGCAGCGTGGCCCGATCGTCGCCCGCGACGCCACCCGGGTAGATGACGAGCCGCACCCGCCCGTTGGTGGCCTGCTGCCACTCGTGACCCATGTCCTCGAGCACGCGGTGCCACGGCGAGCCGTCTGGCGCCAGGGTGGCGAGCTTCAAGCGAGTGCTCTGCGCCGGAGCGTCGTCAGATCCCAGCGCGACCAGGCATGCGATCGCGAGCGCGGCGATCCGGAGGACGCGGTGCCTTTGCCTCCACATCATCCCTCTCCCTTTGCTACTCCAGGAAATAGTCCTCCACGTGATCGAGCATGTAGCGAGCCCGTTTCTGTGCGATGAGATTCTGGAGTCGCTGGCTCGGATACTCGTCCGGATCAACCGCCAACGCCTCCAGCATCAGCCGCTCGAAGCGCTCCCGGTTCTGTTCCGGCAACATCACGCTCGTCGCGTAGGTGGCGTAGGTACCCGCCAGCCGCCCCCCGTTCAGCTCGAGAGCACGATCGAAATGCTTGCGCGCCTCCTCCGGAGATCCGCCCATGCTGGCCGGAAGGCCGCGCAGCATGATGAACACGTCGTGAATCGTGCCATCCCTGAACGTCTCATCCAGCTCCAGGACGCGCTCCATCATCGCGATCACGGCCGGCAAGTCGGCGATGAGCTCCGGACGGTCCCTCCCTCGCGAGATCGCCGCACCCCAGGCCGCCGCGGTCCAATAGAGTAGCGAAACGTCCTCCAAGGTAACGCCGGCGACCGCGCCCTCGGGATCGACGAGAAGACTCTCCTCGAGCCCTGGATGCTCCAGCTCCAGGCCGCGCATGCCGTATCTCTTGGCCCGCAAGAACAGATGTAGCGCGCGCTCCATCTGCTGGTTCGAGCGCTCGTAATCCTCTTCTTCCAGGAGGATCGCCTCGGTCTCGACGCACACGTACGCGTACTGGGCGAAGCCCTGCGTCGCGTTGAGCAGCAGGCGGTCGCTCTCGGGCTGCGTCAGGAGCAGACCCTCGACCGTCGAGAGCGCGAACGGGATGGATTCGCACACGAATTCGGGATCATCCCCCGACGACCAAACCTCGGCGGTCGATTCCATCATCTTCGTCACGCTGTTGGCGGCCATCTTGTTCACGGCACCGCAGCCGCTCAACGGAAGCAGAAGGAACGACGCGGCCGCCCAGACGGCCTTCCCAATCCTGCGCTGCATGCCAACCCTTGCTTTGGTCCACGCCGCAGTCGCACGTGACTGCAACCGACACCGTAGAAGCTCACAACATAGGGACGACCTGAACATAAGGACGACCGGCGCGGAACGGCATGCCGGTGACTACGGGCCGGGCAGCTCGCCGCGCGCCTTTAGCTCGGCGGGCAGTAGCGTGGCGTACAGGGTCCCGCACACAGGCGTGTCGACGCGCACCTCGACGCCCAGTCGCACGACCGCGCCGAGCTGAGCCTCGAGCTCTGAAGGTCGACCCGCGGTCATGTCTCGGTACAAAGAAGTCACGCCGTCGGCGGGAAGTTGGTCGAGGAACGCCATCGTTCGATCGGCCTCCGCGGCGGGCAGCAGGACGCCACGCGCCACGGCCACGGCCCGGACCTCATCCATGCACGCCATCAGGAGCCGCCGCGTCTCCGGCAGCCTCAGGAGCACCCCGAAAGGCTCGCGGGCCGCTGTGCCGACCGCGCTGGTGGCCGCCATCATCTGTAGCTTCCGCCACAACTCGACCTGGACGTCCGGAACCAGCTCCGCGCGCATACCGCGCGCACTCCCGAACACGCCGAGGAGCCGTCGGCAGCGACCGGTCTCCCGCCCGTCCAGCTCGCCGAACGTGAGCACCGGCTCGGCCCCCACGTGGCGGATCACGCCCGGCTCCGCCAGGAAGCTCATGATCCGGCACAGCCCACCCAGCACATGCTCCCTCCCCAGGGCCGCTGAGAGCTGGTCGGGCGCCTCCACGCCGTTCTGCAAGGGGAGCACGGTGGTGGTCGGGCCGATGAGCGGCCTCATCGCCGGAGCCGCTTCCGTGACTTGCCACGCCTTCGTGCCCACGAGAACGAGGTCGGCCGGACCGACTTCTTCCGGATCGTCCGTGCAGCGGGCCGGAGCGACGGCAAAGTCACCAACGACGCTCTCGACGTGCAAGCCGCGTTCGCGCAGGGCGGTCAGGTGGGCGCCGCGCGCGACGAACACGACGTCCTCACCGGCCTCGGCGAGGCGACCGCCAAAGTAGCCACCGACCGCGCCCGCGCCGAAGACAGCTATCCGCATGGAAGGGACAGGCGCATCCAGCAACCGAGCGTCGGGGCGGCTATTCGGCGATCCCCAGCTGATCCAGCACGAAGGCGTACTCGAAAGCTAGCTCCTCGTACCGCTTGTAACGTCCGGACGCCCCGCCGTGCCCGGCCTCCATGTTGGTCTTCAGGAGAAGCACGTTGTCGTCGGTCTTCAGCGCCCGGAGCTTCGCCACCCACTTGGCGGGCTCCCAGAACTGGACCTGCGAGTCGTGCAGCCCGGTCGTAACCAGCATGCTCGGATACTCCTTTGCCTCGACGCGGTCGTACGGCGAATAGGAGAGGATGTAGTCGTAGTACTTCCGTTCGTTGGGATCGCCCCATTCGTCGTACTCGAAAGTGGTCAGCGGGATCGACTCATCCAACATGGTCGTCACTACGTCCACGAACGGGACGTGCGCCACGATGCCCCTCCACAGGTCGGGACGCATGTTCGCCACCGCGCCCATGAGCAGACCTCCGGCGCTGCCCCCGCGTGCGAAGAGGCGGTCGGGGCTCGTGTAGCCTTCCTCGATCAGGTACTCGGCCGCGTCGATGAAGTCGGTAAACGTGTTTTGCTTGTTCAGGAGCTTTCCATCCTCGTACCAGGCCCGACCGAGCTCCTGGCCACCTCGGATGTGCGCGATGGCATAGACGAATCCCCGGTCCAGCAGGCTCAGTCTCGATGAGCCGAAGGAGGCATCGATGCTGGCCCCGTAAGAGCCATAGCCGTAAAGCACGAGCGGGTTGTTACCCTCTCGCTTCGCTCCCTTCCGGTAGACGAGCGAGATCGGTATGCGGGCACCGTCCCGGGCCGGCGCGTAGAGCCGCTCGGTAATGTAATCCTCGGTGTCGAAGCCGCCGAGGACCTCTTCCCGCTTCAGCAGGACCTTCTCGCGCGTTCTCATATCGTAGTCGTAGACGGACTCCGGAGTCTTCATTGACTCGTAGCCAAACCGTAGGAGGTGCGTGTCCATCTCCGGATTGTCGTGCACCCACACGAGGTAGTCCGGCTCGCCGAAATCGACGTAGTGCTCCTCGTCGCCGGACCACGACCGGATACGCAGCTGGCGCAGACCGTCGCTCCGCTCGGTGACGACGAGATAATCGCGGAAGACCTCGAAGCCCTCTACCAGCACGTCATCACGAGCCCCGATCACGTCCTCCCAGTAGGCCTTGCCGGTCTGCCCCACCGGCGTCCTCATCAAACGGAAGTTCCGGGCGCCATCGTTCGTCCGGACGTAGAAGTGCCCGCCATGATGGTCGATGCTGTGCTCGTGCCCGCGCTCGCGCGGGAGGAAGACGCGGAACTCCCCGTCGGGCTGCGACGCGTCCACGAACCGGTGCTCATCGGCCAGCGTGTGGCTGCACGAGATCACGACGTAGCGCTTCGACTTCGTCTTCCACACGTAGCACGAGAACTCCTCGTCCTCCTCCTCGTAGACCAACTCGTCCTGGGACGGATCCGTTCCGAGGAGATGCCGATAGACCTGGTAGGCTCGCAGCGTGCCCGGGTCGCGCTTCACGTAGAAGATCGTGCGGTTGTCCTCCGCCCACGCGCTGCTACCCGACGTGCCAGGGATCTCCTCGTCCAGGAAGCTCCCGGTGCCCAGATCTAGGAAGCGCAGCGTGTAGAGACGCCGGCCGACGGTGTCCTCGGCGAACGCCAGCACGTCCCCGCCCGAGCTCACCCGACGGCCGGCCGCCGCGTAGAACTCGTGGCCCTCCGCTAGCTCGTTCACGTTCAGCATCACCTGCTCGGACGACTCCAGCGAGCCCTCTTTCCGTGCATAGATCGGGTATGCCTGGCCCTCCTCCGTCCGGCTGTAGTAGTAGTAATCGCCTTCGCGGTACGGCACCGAGAGATCGGTCTGCTTGATGCGGCCCTTGATCTCCTCGAACAGCGCCGCCTGGAGGTCCTTCGTATG
>JARRMU010000095.1:0-10434 GCA_037385645.1 Gemmatimonadales bacterium | reverse complement strand
CATCGTAAAGCGGGACATACGCCACGGTCACGATGCTCTCACTGAACACTCCAACCGGAACGGGCCTCGTCTGCACTTCGTCTTCCGGTTGTGCTGATGCGGCTAGAGGTGTCAGTAGAAGCGCTGATAGCGCAATCGTAACTCGGCTTTGGGACCTGCATGCCCTCAAGCGCATCTCCATCCTCCCTGCGGGTGTGACGGTGGACCCACCTGCGTGCAATCGTACTGCGTCGATTCATCGGGAGGCCAGGAGCGCCGGTTCAACCGTATACACCGACTGCATACCAGCCATCAGATGGGCGCTGACATGGCAGTGAAATAGCCAGATTCCGGGGTTGTCAGGCTCCATCTCGGCCACCGTCATGCCCATCGGCAGAATCTCGGCGACGTCAGTCCGCATCTTTCTTATCGTCACCGTGTTTCCATGCCAGTGCGGCGAGTGGGGCTCGAAGTTCGTAGAAGCCATGATATACCAGCGTACGCGCTCGCCAACGCGCATCGTGAGACCGGGTAGGTGACCGTAGATGAAACCGTTCATCGACTCCATGAAGTTTTTTCCCCAGTCGATCCCGGCGCCGGCGTACACATCTCCGAACGGACCCCTATAGATCGGCACAGCGTCCGGATCCCCGGCGTAGGTTCGGATGTTGTCCTCGATGTACCAGCTCTCGTTCTCGTTCATTTCGGCGAAAGCGACGACGAACTCGCGATCGACATCGGTCTGCCGTCCGTCGGCCGTCAGGGTCCCTGGAGCACTCACGATCATGGGACCGATTAGGCCCGCATTGACGTCTTTGATCTCTTCCGTGTGGGAGTGGTACATCCAGAAGACCGAGCTCAGATCTCCTTCGGCGGGGCCTGCCCGTTCGGGTACGGGCCAGATATAGACATGCGTGCCGCCCGTAGGCACGCCGTCGTCGAACTTGTCTCGCTCGTCAGTGCCATCCGCGTAAGGCGTGCCCTCAGAGTCCTTGTGGTAGAACACCCCGTGCGGGTGAAGGCTTGTGGGAAAGTGCACGTTGTTGCGGTACACAATCCGGATCGTGTCGCCAACCTGGGCACGCAACAGCGGGCCGAGTATGCCCAGGTGCTCCCAATTGGGAGATCTGGGCTTCAACGTCGCGAAAGTGGAATCCGTGTACTCGCGGTAGATGGCTTTCTTGTAAACGTGGCCGATGCTCGTCGGGCCCCGCTCTACCCAGTGTGACTCCAATTCGCCGAACGGTTCATTGGTTAGAAGGTTCTTGCCGCTCGGGGCGTAGTCCCAGACCACCTCGTCCGCCGCGATGTAATACGTGCGCGTGGTCGGTTCCGGCATTGAGCTTCGATTCGCCTCAAGCGCATCGCAGCCTGAAACGAGGGATGAAAACAGCAATACGGCGGGCACCACGATCCGGTCCGTCAAAGGGTCCTCCTTGTGGCACTTTCGTAGAGAACTCAATCAAAGGTCTTGCGCAGTCACTTTCCTTCGCATCCGCCCCTCTGCTGCTCCACCTCGTGCCAGCTGGGCACTTCCCAGCTGGGGCCATGTACTACGAACCGGGCGGGACATTCCTGACAGCACTCGACGAGTCGGAGAGTTTAATCTGCTTCCCTGTTGGTGTACAGGTTCCGTTGGAGGACGAGATCAGGGGCGTGGAGGGGCCGCGTGGTGGACGACGACCGGCTGGCCGGCTGGCGACAGTGGTCGGCCTAGCTCAGGATCTGAGTCAGCGTCGACAAGTAGTCGGGATCGCTGGTAACAGAGGTGCCCCTCAACCCTTTAGTCTGCTGCACCTCAGGCGTCGAACCTGGCTTCTCCGTCATTTCTAAGTCAGCGAGCGTCTTTCAGTGTTGGGTCGGAGCGAAGGCAACCGCCCCGTGGCTCAGTCGGCGGTCTTGCGGCGATCTTCCCCGCTTCTGCGGTCACCACGGCGGCGCTCGCCTTTGCGTCGATCGGGGAAGTCGATCGGTCGTTGCGACTTCCGTCGATCATCCCCCGACCGACGATCGTTGCTGCTCCGCCTGTCACGGCCCGATCGGCGCTCACGGTGTCCCTTGATACCCACCGTCTGCCTGCCGTGACACGGCCTCGTCGTGCGTGAGCCAAACATCACCGTGCGCCGCACCGTTCGTCGGTGTCTGGGACCGTTCCGAAACCAGGTCCTTCAACGCAGCAGCAGCAGCTCGGAGCTTCTCCGCCCTTACCTGCAGCTTCTCAATGTCGGACTCGACTTGTATCCACCGGGCACCTACCGGATTACGGTGAGCGTCAAGTTCTCAGACACGCCGTCTCGCAGTTTTCGGAACCCAACTGCGGTCTTGCCCTGAAAGCCGAGGCGACCATGACCTGGCCACGATCCGAGCGGTGGGAAGCCAAGCACGAGGCCGGTGCCGCCAAGCACGCCAAGCTCAAGCGCCACTCGGCCGCAGCCGTCGCCCTCGCTTCTACGCTCGGGCTGTGCGGATCGCTGCCGGCGCAGAGCTTTTTGGATCGGGAGATCCCGCCGGCCGAGTGCCAGCCAGAGGATTCTCGCGTTCGGGTGCTGCTCCTGGGCAGCTATCACATGTCGAACCCCGGAGCGGATGCCTTCAATCTGGAGGCGGATGACGTCCTGGCCCCGAAAAGGCAGGAGGAGATCCGGGCCGTCGTCGATCGCCTCGCCGAGTTTCGGCCGACGAAGGTCGCGGTCGAGGCGCCCTGGGAGGACAGCGCGACGTTTGCCCGCTGGGATGCATACCGGGCCGGGGAGCGCGAGCTGGGCCGGAGCGAGAAGGAGCAGATCGGGTTCCGCCTGGCGCACCAGCTAGGGCACGAGACAGTCTACCCGATTGACGTTCCCTCGCAGATGGACTTCGAGAGCGTCCAGGAGGCAGCGGCGGCCGACCCGAGAGTCGCGGCGAGACTCGGCGGGATGCAGCAAGTGGGCGAGGAAGTCATGGCGGCGATGGCAGAGTGGCTGGCCGAGGGTACGGTCGGTCAGATGCTGTACCGGATGAACGAACCGGAGATGATCCAAAAGGCCCACATCCTCTACATCGAGTTCTTCGCCCCGGTCGTGCACGGCGACGACTACGCGGGCGCCGACATGGTCGCGGGCTGGTACCGGCGCAACCTGCGCATCTTTGCGAATCTCACCCGGATCGTCGACTCGGACGACGATCGGGTGCTGCTGCTCTTCGGCCAGGGCCACATCCCGATCGTCCGCGATCTCGTGATCGACTATCCGGAGTTCTGCGCCGAAGACCCCCTTTCGTACCTGGAGGGCACCTGAGCGCGCGATCCGATCGATGAGATCTTCGGACCTGGCCTGCTCGACCGTGGGACATGAGTCTGTCGCATGACCCGTGATCAGCTCGTCCTGTTCGCGCTCCTCGGCCTCGTGTTCGCGCTCCTGGTTTGGGGCCGCTGGCGGTACGACCTGGTGGCGTTCCTGGCGCTGGTGGTGGCCGTGCTCACGGGTGTCGTGCCCACAGCGAGGGCGTTCGCCGGCTTCGGACATCCGGCTACGGTCATCATCGCGCTCGTGCTCATCGTCAGCCGGGCACTGTCCAACTCCGGTGCCATCGAGCTCGTGGCCCGCTTCCTGGTGGATCGCTCGCGGAGTTTGGGCGCCCACATTGCCGTCATGTCGGGCTTCGCGGCGCTGCTGTCAGCGTTGATGAACAACGTGGCGGCGCTGGCCCTGCTGATGCCCGTGGACATGGAAGCGGCGGCAAAGGCAAAGCGCAGCCCGTCCTTGAGCCTCATGCCCCTGTCCTTCGCCTCGATTCTGGGCGGCATGATCACCCTCATCGGAACGCCTCCCAACGTCGTGGTGGCGGAGTACCGCAACGAGGCTCTCGGGTCCCCCTACCTGATGTTCGATTTCACGCCGGTCGGGTTCGCCTGCGCCCTGGTGGGCGTAACGTTCGTGGCAACCCTCGGCTGGAGACTGGTTCCCAGGGCGCGGCATGAGCGCGACACGAGCACAGAGCTGTTCGAGCTCGCCGAGTACGTAGCGGAGCTCGAGGTGCCCGAGGACGCGGCGTGCGTCGGCAAGCAGGTCCGGGAGCTCGACGATGCCACCGAGGAGCACGAGAGCGCCATCGTCGGGTTGGTGCGTCGCGGCAAGCGGATGCCCGGCCTGGCGCGTCGGGCGAGGATTCGGGCGGGCGACATACTCGTTGTGGAGGCCCATCCGGATCGGATCGACAAGCTGGTGGGGGCGCTGGGCCTTCAATACCTGGGTCAGGCCAATGATAAGCGGGCCCTGGTCGGGGAGGATCTGTCGCTGTTGGAGGTTGTGGTCCCCGAGGGCGCGCGTATCGAGGGACGCACGGCGTTATCGCTGCGTCTTCTGTATCGGCATGGGGTCACGCTCCTCGGCGTCTCGCGACGCGGGCACCGGTTTACCGAGCGCGTTCGGAAGCTGGCCATCCGCGCCGGCGACGTTCTTCTTCTGCTGGGCCCGAGCGAGCGGCTGCACGAGATCTCGGAATGGCTGGGAGCCCTTCCCCTGGCAGAGCGCGGCTTGCAGGTCGTGCAGCGTCAGAAGGCGTGGCTGACCATCGGGATTTTTGGCGCGGCCGTGCTCGTCGCGAGTCTGGGCGTGCTCTATCTGCCCATCGCGCTGGCCGGTGCCGTCGGTCTGTTGGTGCTGCTCAGCGTCGTGCCGCTGCGTCAGGTCTACGATGCGGTGGAATGGCCCGTGATCGTACTCCTGGGTTGCATGATACCGATCGGGTCTGCGCTCGAGTCGAGTGGCGGCACCACGATCCTTGCGAGCGGTATCGTCGGTTTCGCTCGAGGATTTTCTCCGGTGTTGGTGCTGGTGCTGCTGATGGTTGTGACCATGACCCTGTCCGATGTCATGAACAATGTTGCGACCGCGGTGATCGCCGCTCCCGTCGCCCTCGACATCGCCGCGCGGCTCGGAACGAGCCCGGACCCGTTCCTCATGGGGGTCGCGGTCGCCGCGTCTTGCGCGTTCCTGACTCCGATCGGTCACAAGAACAACACGCTGATACTGGGTCCCGGCGGTTACGACTTCGGCGATTATTGGCGCATGGGGCTACCGCTGGAGTTGCTCATCGTGGCTGTCGCCACGCCGATGATCCTGTGGGTGTGGCCGCTGTAGGCGGACGTCCGCTCGAGGTCGCCGGGGGGACTCCCCGCCGTACTAGCCATGGCTCCCAATGGCCACGGGCGCGGAGCCCGGTGGTGCGAATGGAATGAGGGGACGCCTCCCGTGGTCTAAGAATCACACAGTGGGACACAGAAAGCAGTACAACCTTTCGAGGGCCTGAGAAGCCGACATCGCTCCGGCCCATGAGGCTTTTCCGCCCTTCCGCGGTCGCCCCTTTTGACCGGCTGAACGGAGATATAGCAATGCTCGAGAGGACACTAGATAAGGAAAGCAGTAGTCATTTTTCTCTACTCGCACTGGCGCTCGTCGCCGCCATGACCGCTTGCAGCTCCGACGTACCTGTTGGGATTGAGTCGCCGACCGAAGGTGAGCTCGCCGCTATGAACACTGCGATCCAGGACGAATACCGCGCGGAAGCCGTCTATCTGGCAGTCGTTGCCGATTTCGGCGAGATCATGCCGTTCTATCGCGTCATGTTCGCCGAAGAGCGACACTCGGAAGCCGTCGCGAGCCTTTTCGTGAAGAGGGGATTGGACGTGCCTGCCAGTGATCAGAGGGCCGAGAGCGTGCCTCGGTTCGACTCCGTGTCTGCCGCGTGCGCTTTTGGCGTCGAAGCCGAGATCGCCAATATTGACATGTACGAAGAGTTGCTTGCAGGCGCAGACCTCCAGGCGGACACGCGCCGGGTGTTTGAGAACATCCAGCGGGCGTCGCTGGAGAATCACCTGCCGGCCTTCGAGGCCTGTCGGTAGGCCGTCGATAGTCTCGCTAGCGCAGGGACGGTTCCTTCGGGGTCGTCCCTCGCCGCATCTGCGTACCTGTTACCCGGGTCACAACGCGGCCCCTCCACGCTCCTGATCTCGTCCTTCGACCATACGCCGCAGAATAGAGGTTTTCCCGACTTGCGGTTTCCGAGGCCGCACGTAGTAGTGTCGGCAGGGTTGTGAAGCGTCGCGAGAACAGACGACGAGAAAGCGAAACGCGAAGGACAACCTGCCCCGGCTCGGCGATCCGAGTGCGTCGCCGAGTTTGACGCCCGCCAACAGGACGCCTGCCCGACGACCCGGATCGCCGCCGGGGACTACCCAGAAGGGAAGCAACCCCGCGCCGCTGCCCCATGTGGTTCATGGAAGAGCTTCAGATCGAAGACGAAGGTAAGTGACCGATGCGCGGTCTGGCAGCATCTGCGGTTCTGCTGGCGCTGTCGGCGAGCGTTCTGTCTACCGCCGCGTGCGATAATGGAGAAGCGCCGGACCGCGGCCCGGCAGAAGTCGACCCCA
Source organism: Gemmatimonadales bacterium (assembly GCA_037385645.1). Classification (GTDB taxonomy): domain Bacteria; phylum Gemmatimonadota; class Gemmatimonadetes; order Palauibacterales; family Palauibacteraceae. The sequence goes on along the minus strand of JARRMU010000095.1, from coordinate 4,046 downwards.
CCACGATCACGGTCCTCACTCCGGGGGATGAGGCCGTCCTGGGGCCGGCGTGGGACGAAGAGCCGAAGTTCCTCGTCTTCCTCCCGTTCGCGCAGCTGGACGAGAACGGGGACCCGGTGGGACGACTCGCCCGCCGTTGGGAGCATTCCGAGGATTACCGAACCTGGACGTACCACCTGCGAACCGACGTACGGTGGCACGACGGCGTTCCGGTCACCGCCCACGACGTGAAGTTCACGATCGATCTCCTGAATCACCCGGCTGCGGAGTACTATCCGCCCGGAGCCGTCACCGCGATCGTCGTGAACGACAGCACCGTGGCACTGAGCTACGAAGAGGTGCCGAGCACCGAGCCATCCCTCGATCTCTGGTGGACTGTTTTCTACCCGAAACATCTCCTGTCCGAGCTCGATCCCGCGGCATTCAAGCAGTGGGAGTTCTGGAAGCAGCCCGTAGGCAACGGTCCGTACCGCTACGTCCGCCACGTTCCGCAAACGATGATGGAGCTCGAGGCGAACTCGGACTACTATGCCGGGGTGCCCCGGATCGGGCGTGTGGTGTTGAAGTTCGGCGTTCCGGGCAACAGCGCCAACATCGCAGAGCTGCTCAGCGGCAACGTTGACGCGGTCCCATACGTGAACCGGTTCGACCTGCTGGCTTTGGACGATGACTCCCGGTTCAGGAATTACTACCAGATCAACCAGATTCTCGTGCGGGCGATCTTCTGGAACCAGGGGCACCCGATTCTTGGCAATGCCACCGTTCGGCGGGCCCTCACCCTGGCGATCGATCGACGCGAGATGCTCCAGGTCCTCAACATGCCGGAGGACATCCCGATCGCCGATGGGCCCTACTCGAGCCGACAGCTACGGCGCGGAGAGCTTGTCGAGGCGTTGTCGTTCGACGCAGCCGGGGCTCGACGGCTCCTGGACGAAGCGGGTTGGCGCGACGAGGATGGGGATGGGGTACGTGAGCGGGACGGCCGAGCACTTCGCTTCGAAGCCATTCTCTCCCCGCTGCCGGGCTGGGAGGAGATGGCCGTCTACATCCAGGACCGGCTCCGCAGGGTGGGGGTCCAGATGGAGGTCCTGCTCCTGGAAGGCCAAGCCGCCCGGAGCCGCGTCCTTCGGGGCGAAGTCGATGCTGTCTTCGCGCTCTTCGAGAACAGCACGGTGTTCCTGGAGAGGGTGTTCAGCGAGGGCTCTACCCGCAGCTACCGGAACGCGGAGCTCGATCGATTGATCGATCTCCTGAAGGAGGCGATCGACCCGGATTCGAGGGACCGGATCTATAGCGAGATGACAGAGATCTTTCAACGGGATGTGCCGGTCACGTTTCTCGTGCCGCGAGTGAACACGGTGGTTGCTCACCAGAGGGTCCGAGGCCTCAGCAGCCCTTACCGGGCCTTTCCATGCCGGCACATGGACGAGCTTTGGATCGAGGATGACGGAGGAGGGGGCTGATCGCCACTAACATGGGCGGTACAAGAGAAGCGAATCGCGAAGCACAACCTGCCCCCGGCTCGACGATCCGAGTGTGCGCGAACCGGTCGGGGCGGCCGACAGTCGTCGCCGGGAGGATCCTATGCTCAGAATGCCAACAGTCACACTTCTAGCAGGCCTGATCCTCAGCCTGGCGTCGCCCGCAGGCGTCAGTGCCCAGGGGCGTGGCGGTGGCCCGTACCACATGCCTCTTTCCTGAAGCGTCCTCCGCGATCCTTCCTTCTCCTGTCCCAGCAGTGTCAGCGACAGTGCCAGCGCCCGCGCGCGCCCACCGGCTCTGATTCGAACTGACTGTCCGTCGCCGTCAGCGGTTGGCGTCGAGGATCGATCCGGCCTCGGTACCGAACCGGGCCGCTTGAAAGTACCATGGAGTCGATAACGATTATTCGGGGGAAGCCACTGATGGCCTCAGAGGAATACGACGCGATCGTCGTTGGTTCAGGCATCTCCGGCGGCTGGGCCGCGAAGGAGTTGACCGAGAAGGGGCTCCGCGTGCTGCTGTTGGAGCGCGGCAAGAACATCGAGCACGTCACGGACTACGTCAATGCAACGAAAGGTCCGTGGGAATACCCGCACCGCGGCGGCCGCACGCTCGCGATGGAAGAGGCTTATCCCGTCCTCCGGCGCGACTACCCGCTCAACGAGAAGAACCTCGACTGGTGGGCCTCGGACCAGGATTCGCCTTACACCGAAGTCAAGCGCTTCGACTGGTTCCGCAGCTACCAGGTTGGTGGACGCTCATTGCTCTGGGGCCGGCAAAGCTACCGGTGGAGCGATCTCGATTTCGAGGCCAACGTGCGCGATGGCATCGCCGTCGACTGGCCGATCCGCTACGCCGATCTGGCACCCTGGTACGACTACGTCGAGCGTCACGCCGGTATTTCGGGGTCGCGCGAGGGGCTCGCGCAACTTCCGGCCCGGCCGCGCCGCAAACCTGACGCGACCGCTTCCGGGCAGGGCGCCCTGCCAGTACCGCAACGCCTGCTGGCTCGGCTGTCCCTTCGGCGCCTATTTCAGCACGCAGTCGTCGACGCTGCCGGCGGCGATGGCGACGGGACGGCTGACGCTGGTGCCTTTTCAGATCGTGACCGAGGTGCTCTTTGACCGCGACCGGCGACGCGCGACCGGCGTGCGCGTGCTCGACGCGGTGACGGAGCAGACGACCGAACACACGGCGCGTATCGTCTTTCTGTGCGCTTCGACGCTCAACTCGGCCTGGATCCTGATGCGCTCGGCGACCGATGTCTGGCCTGGCGGGCTCGGCTCGAGCTCGGGCGAGCTCGGCCACAACCTGATGGACCATCATTTCCGCGTCGGAGCCGAGGGCGATCTGGAGGAGCCCGGGCTCGAGGGCGAATATTATTTCGGTCGCCGGCCGACCGGTTTCTACATCCCGCGGTACCGCAACGTCGGCGACGATGGGCGCGGCTATCTGCGCGGATTCGGTTACCAGGGGAGCGCGAGCCGGCAGGGATGGCAGCGCGCCGTCGGCGAGCTCGGAATCGGCGGCGCCTTCAAGGACGCGATGGCCGAGCCCGGTGGCTGGCGGATCGGCGGATTGGCCTTCGGCGAGATGCTTCCGCGTCACGAGAATCGTATCGGGATCGACGAGTCCCGGCGCGACAAGTGGGGTCTGCCCGTGCTCGAGATCGATTGCGAGATGGGCGAGAACGAGCGGCTGATGCGCGTCGATATGATGAACGACATGGCCGAGACGCTGGAGGCGGCGGGTGTGCGCAACGTCCGCACCTACGAGACCGATTATGCGCCGGGCATGGGCATCCACGAGATGGGCACGGCGCGGATGGGCCGCGATCCGGCGACCTCGGTCCTGAACGGCTGGAACCAGGTCTGGGACGCCCCGAACGTCTTTGTAACCGACGGCGCATGCATGACGTCGTCGGCGTGTCAGAACCCTTCGCTGACTTACATGGCGTTGACGGCCCGGGCCGTCGACCACGCCGTCAACGAGCTCAACCGGCGCAACCTGTGACGACGGGCTCACCGGACTCAAGGAGACCCCGGAGACCGCTGATGACATCCCTTCCCGAGCTTCCCGATCTGATGACGCGCCGCGAGGCGATCGTCCGCGTCAGCGCGCTCCTCGGCGGCGTCGCCCTGGTCGGCCAGGACGCATTGCTCGCGGCCGGCGCTCCGCAAACGGAGCGCCCGTCCCGCATCGGACGGACTTTCACTCAGGACGAGATCGCCTACCTGGACGAGATCGCCGACACGATCCTGCCCGAGACGAGCACGCCCGGCGCGAAGGCCGCCGGCGTGGGCGCGCTGATGGCCGTCATGGTGGAGGATACGTACGATGCCGGCGAGCAGGCGGCATTCCGCGCAGGGATGCGGACGATCGATGAGGAGAGCCTCGCGGTGCACGGCCGCGGCTTCATGGCGTGCACGCCCGCAGAGCGGCTCACGCTGCTCGAGCGGCTCGACGCCGAGCAGTACGACTACATGAATGCGCACCGGGAGAGCGAGCCCGTCCACTACTTCCGGATGATGAAGGAGCTCGCGCTACTCGGTTATTTCACCTCC
>JARRMU010000094.1:0-8960 GCA_037385645.1 Gemmatimonadales bacterium | reverse complement strand
TCCACGCGCCAGAAGTCGACCGTGTCGCCCGCCGATGGCGTCTCCGGATCGCGCCGCCCCCGCCGGATCCCAGCACCGCCGACGAGAAGGTCGAGGAAGCCTCGAAGTCGCCACAGCCAGTCGGCATAGTACCAGCCGACGTTGCCCCCGATTCGGCGGATAGGACGGAAGGCTGCAGCCGGCGAGCACGGGACGTGGAGAGAGCGGGAATCGACGATCCGGCTGCCGAAACGGGCGCCCGCCCACGATCTCTGAGGCGACGTGGCGGACAGGGCGTCCGACCACCTGGTTTGGGCGAACTCACGATCCTCGTTCGCCAGCGCGCGGTCGATGGCCTCGCCGATGCTTCGCGGCTTCACATCGAACTCTCGCAGCGCCGAGTGGTCCCGAACCACGGTGGTGTTGCGCAGTCCATCGACGAGATGACGTCCCACGCGGGCGTAGACCGGCGTGACCAATCCGAGCCAGAGGCTGGAGAGGTAGGGTGTGAGCACGGGAACCGGGATCATCACGCGCCGTAGACCTCGGCGACGCCCATACTCCTGCATGATCTCGCCGTAGGAAACGACCGAGCTCCCGCCGATCTCGAACACGCGCCCGCCATCGAGCGGGAGGTCGAGCGCACCCAGAAGGTATGCGAGCAGGTCTTCGATGGAGATCGGCTGCGCGTGGGTCCGGACCCAGGAGGGCGTGATCATGACGGGGAGCTTCTCGACGAGGGCGCGTAGCATCTCGAACGAAAAACTGCCGCTGCCGATGACCACGGAGGCGCGGAACTCGATGGTCGGGACGCCCGATTCTCCCAGGATGCGCCCGACCTCTTGTCGACTCCGCAAGTGATCGGACAGATCCGGCCCCTCTCCGAGCCCCCCCAGGTAGATAATCCTTCGAACGCCCGCCAGACGGCATGCCTGGGAAAAGAGGGCGGCGGCTTTCCGATCCGTGTCTCCGAAGTCCTCGGAAGACTCCATCGAATGAACCAGGTAGTAGGCGACGTCCACACCCGACAGCGCCACGTCCAGGCTGGCTCGGTCGAGGACATCGCCTCGCACGACCTCCGTATCCGGGCCGATCCGGGTACGCAGATGCTCGGGTCGACGGGCCAGGCACCGGACCTTGTGGCCCCTAGCCTCAAGAAGGGGCAGCAGCCGGCCACCGACGTAGCCGGTCGCCCCCGTCAGCAATATCCGCTGACCCACACTCATCGACTGTGCCTCCGTCAGGTTGCAAACGGTTTGAAATCGCGGCGATGTGAATCGGGGAGGGTCACCCCTCCCCGACTTCGCCCGTAAGTCAGACTACGAGTTGCCGCCAGCCGGCTCGTCGCTCGGGATGATCACCGCGTCGATCACGTGAATGACGCCGTTGCTGGCCGGGATGTCCGTCTTGATGACGTTGGCGCCATCGACCATCACGCTCTCCTCACTCGTCTTGATCGTTACCGATGTGCCCTCAACGGTCTTCGCGCTGGAGAGCTTGACCACATCAGCCGCCATCACCTTGCCGGGAACGACGTGGTAGGTCAAGATCGCGACGAGCTTGTCCTTGTTCTCGGGCTTGAGGAGCTCTGCCACCGTGCCCTCGGGCAGCGCCTTGAAGGCGTCGTCCGTGGGAGCGAATACGGTGAACGGACCGTCGCTCTGCAGCACCTCTACCAGACCCGCGGCCTTGACCGCCGCGATCAGAGTCTCGAACGAGCCGGCCGAGACCGCCACGTCCACGATGTCCATATCTGAGGCCTTGGAGTAAGCCGCTTGCTGCGCGATCGCAGGCGAAGCCGTCAGAGTGGCGGCCACGGCGATCAAGGCGAGGCGAAACGCTTTCATCTTCATGCTCCTTTTCGTTGATTGGGTGGCCGCAGCCACCCGGATGTGCGCATCACATGCTGAGGGAGAATCATCAGCGAGGAGGTTCGTGACGCCCCTGCGCCGCTCTCCCATCGATCTCAAGCTCCATCGACACCGGCCCTGTTGCCGGCGATCGGCCATTTCCTATCCAACCGACGCCGCAAGTATAATCCCTGTTCCAACGAATGTCAAGTACTTGTCCAGGACTGTCAATTGACATTTACTGCACAAACGATTAGCCTATGGTCATGTTTGAGCGTAGCGAAGAATCGCATTGGACGGCGTTGATTCCTTGAGCGTGCCCGGGCTGAGGGTTTCGGTTCTGAGCGATCTGGTTCCCAATCGGGCCGGCTCCTACGTCCTCTATTGGATGGTCGCCGCCCGGCGCCCCCGCTGGAACTACGCACTCCAGCACGCGCGCGACTGGGCTCTCCGGCTCGGCAAACCGCTTCTGATCCTCGAAGGCCTGCGAATTGACTACCGGTGGGCCAACGACCGCATACATCGGTTCGTGATCGATGGCATGGTCGAGCACGCCCGGCAGTTCAGCCGCCGCGGCATCGCGTACCATGCCTACGTGGAGCCGGAGCCGGGTGCAGGGAGGGGACTTCTCGAGATGCTCGCGACGGACGCCTGCCTCGTCGTGACGGATGGGTATCCCGCCTTCTTCCTGCCCCGGATGTTGCGGGCGGCCGGCAGGATCCCAATCCGGCTGGAGGCGGTCGACTCCAACGGGCTGCTGCCGCTCAGAGCTGCCGATCGCGCCTTTCCGACCGCCTACGCGTTCCGACGCTTCCTGCAGAAGGAGCTGCCAGCGCACCTTGGGGAACGCCCCGAGGAGGATCCCCTGGCCTCCGCACCGGCCGGGACGCCGATCCTGCCCGCCGCCACGCTTCAGCGCTGGCCCTCCCTGGTGCCCGGCGCGAGCGGGCGAGCCGTGGAGGAGCTGGTCTCCGAGCTGCCGATCGATCATGAGGTACCGTCGGTGCCGTACGAGGGTGGGTGCGTGCAAGGAGCCATCGAGCTGGAGTCGTTCGTCAGCGGCCGGCTGGCCGGCTACGCGGAGAAGCGAAACGATCCGACCGAACAGGCCAGCAGCGGCCTGTCGCCTTACCTGCACTTCGGGCACGTCGGGGCACATCAGGTCCTCGAGGCGTTGCTGGAGGCGGAGGAGTGGGACGCTGCAAACCTTTCGACGTCGACCGCCGGCAAGCGACGCGGCTGGTGGGGGATGTCGGAGGCGGCCGAGGCGTTTCTCGACGAACTCGTCACGTGGCGCGAGCTCGGCTTCAACATGTGTGAGTTTTCGCCGGATTACGATCGCTTCGAATCCCTGCCCGAGTGGTCCCGGCAGACCCTCGGTGAGCACTCCGCGGATCCGCGGCCGCACCTGTATGAGCATGGTCAGTTGGAAGCGGCCAGGACGCATGACCCGATCTGGAACGCGACGCAGCGTCAGCTCCTGCAAGAGGGTCGCATCCATGGCTACCTTCGCATGCTCTGGGGCAAGAAAATCCTGGAGTGGTCGGAGACGCCGAGGCAGGCGCTCCGGGTCATGATCGAGCTCAACAACCGCTGGGCCGTAGACGGCCGCGATCCCAACTCCTACAGCGGGATCTTCTGGGTCCTGGGGCGCTATGACCGCGCCTGGGGGCCGGAGCGCCCGATCTTCGGCAAGGTCAGATACATGACGTCCGAGAACACCGCTCGCAAGTTCAGGCTCGGAGCCTACTTGGAGCGGTTCGGTGACGCACGCGCGTAGCGTGTTCAGGGATCTCCCGCAGGAGCGCCAGACGGCCCTCGGCTCTCGCGTAGAAGGCGGAAGCACACGCGGGGAAGCTGGCGGAAGTGTCGCACATGCGGCTAGCGTACGCCTCGCTTACGCGCTGCTGGCCGAAGCCCGGTGATCCAACGTCCGAAGGATAGATGACGGAATACGCCCGACCGAGATTGGTGCTGAGCCGGTGTCTGGAGCTCGAGAAGGTTCGCTACAACGGGGAGAAGATCGCCTACGATTTCGTGCGTCAGCTCGAGCCGTTCGTGGATCTCGTGCCAGTCTGCCCGGAGGTGGAGATCGGTCTCGGCGTCCCCCGCGACCCGATCCGGCTGATCGAGGGAGACGACGGAGTCCGTCTCTACCAGCCGTCCACCGGACGGGACCTGACCAAGGAGATGGAGCACTTCAGCGACGGCTTCCTGTCCTCGCTGCCGCCGGTCGATGGATTCGTGCTCAAGAACCGCTCGCCTTCTTGCGGGATCAGCGACGTAAAGCTCTACACGGAGCAGGGGAACCCCTCGTCCTCCGGCAAGCGGCCCGGGATGTTCGGGCAGGCCGTACTCGATCGGTTCAGTGGCTTGGCGGTGGAGGATGAGGGACGGCTGCGCAACTTCCGCATTCGCGAGCACTTTCTCACCAAGCTGTTCGCCTTGGCCGCGCTGCGCGGGGTCGCGGAGACCGGCTCCATGCACCAGCTGATCGACTTCCATGCCCGCTACAAGTTCGTGCTGATGGCCTATGACCAGACGCGGATGCGCGAGCTCGGCCGTCTCGTCGCGAACGGGAGAGGCACGGCCTTTCAAGATCTCGTGGCGGCCTACCGGGAGGAGTTCGCGGCCGCGTTGGCCAAGGCTCCCCGTTACACGTCGGTGATCAACGTGCTGCAGCACGCCGCGGGGTACTTTAATACGAACCTCAGCCGGCGGGAGAAGGCGATGTTCAGTAGACAGCTGAAGCGGTACCGCGAGGGACAGCTACCGCTGGCTGGCCCAGCGGCCGTGATCTGGAGCTGGGTCGTGCGCGAGGAAGAGACGTATCTCGAGGAACAGGTCTTCTTCCACCCCTACCCGGACGAGCTGATGAGCGTGTCCGATTCGGGTAAGGGCCGGAAGCTCTGAGCCCGGCGACGCCGGGAGGAGGAGGTTCATGATAGGCAATTGGCGATCCATCGCGGGACTTGGCGGCCTGATCTGTGTCTTGTTCGTCGGGACCGCGGCACCCCTGGACGCCCAATCCGTCGAGACGAAGCTGCTTGTACGCGCCGTCTCCAACGACGCGAAGATCATCGGGACGAACGTCGGCGGCGTCGAGATCACGATCCGCGACGTCGAGACCGGAACCGTCCTCGCGCAGGGAACCCAGTTGGGGAGCACGGGGAGCACCGAGCTGATCATGGTGAGGCCGCGGGAGCGTGGGGCGACGGTGTTCGCGACCGAGGACGCCGGGGGCTTCCTCGCCACACTCGAGATCTCTCAACCGACTCTCATCGAGGTGACGGCGGAGGGCCCGCTCGGGACACCGCAGGCCGTACAGCGGGCCTCCACGACGCTGTGGATGGTGCCCGGGAGGCACGTGCTCGGCGAGGGTCTGGTGATGGTGCTCCACGGGTTCGCGATCCGGCTCGAGTCGCCGATGCCGGAGGGGACGTTCGCGGCCGGAGTGCCGATCGGAGTGCGCGTTAACGTGGAGATGCTCTGCGGCTGCCCGATCACGCCGGGGGGCATGTGGGACTCGGATCGCATCGAGGTGGTCGCGCGACTTCTTGACGAGGGCGGGATGGCAGCGGAGGCGGTCCTGGGCTATGCGGGCGAACGGAGCAAGTTCGAGGGTGCGCTCACGGCACCGGACCCGGGAGAGTATCGGCTCGAGATCCTGGCGCTCGATGCCGAGCGCGCCAACTTCGGCCGGGCCGAGCAGCGGCTCTACGTCGGCGGCAGCTAGCCGGCCTCACCCCGGACTCGGCCACGGCGGCTGTCGGGCGCTGCGGCACTCCGTCCGAACCGGCGCGACCGACGCGAACCACGAGATTCAGTTTGTGAACACAGCCAGATTCACGAAGAAGATGATGCCGGGCTCGGGAATCTGCGTGCCGGTGAACGGGTTCTTCGCGTTCAAGTGGTCGATGTACTCCTGATCCCACAAGTTCTCCACCCCCGCGTCCAGCCGGAGATTCTGGAGGATGAGAACGCCGCCCTGGATGTCGCCCGTCGCGTAGCCATCGGTCGGGACCTCTCCCAGGCTCGAGGCGACGCGGTTCTGATCGCCACGGGCCCGGACGGCCCCCTGCAGATACCAGCTGTCCGCCGGGTGGTCGTATCGGAGCCCCAGCGACCCGCCGAACGGCGTGACGCCGAGCACGGGCTCTTCCAGCAAATCGTTCTGGCCCCACAGGTAGTTGAGCGACGCGAGCAGCGTCAGGGTGGGCGTCAGCAGGAAGTTCGCCGAGGTTTCCAGGCCCCAGTACCTCGCGTCGCCGTTTACGTAGCGGTACACCGGGAGCGGGCTCAGGGGAAGCCGTTTCGGCAAATCCGTCGGGATCATCGTGATGAAGTCGTTCATGTAGCGGTAGAAGAGGTTGAAGCTGAAGACGACCCGCTGGTACGAGGCGTCCAGCCAGAGGTCCGCCTGGGTGCTGCGCTCCGGCTTGATCTCGGGGCTTCCCATCACCTCGTTGGCCATCTGGGACTTCGAGGCCGGGAAGCGGTCGGAGTAGCGCTCCAGCGCGTCGGGGGTTCGAACGACGGAGCCGACCCCGACCGACATCGTCCAGTTCGAGGAGAGGCCGAAGGCGGCCGACACGGCGGCGCTGAAGTTCGTCTCGGTCTGATTCAGCTGGCCAACCGTGTTCTCGAGGAAGAAGTCGCTGACGAGAGCGCTGTCGCCGGTCGCGGACACGAGGTCGAGCCGGACGGTGCCGGAGAGGCTCATACGCTCGCCGAGCTCCTTGGTCACTCGCCCGAAGATCCCTCCGTCGCCGATGTGGGCGTCCGGCCAGATCACGTCCCCGAACAGGAGCATCTCGTTCGACTGTCGCTCGATGGTGCGTGCGGCGTTCTGGATCAAGAGGTAGGCATCGACGCCCACGTCGAAGCTCCAGCCATTGGCGGCTCGCAGGCCCGCCGCTGCCCGACCTCCCCAGGTCGTCGACTCCGTGTCGATTCCGACGTCGAGCGCGAACGGGGGCACCCGGTTCGGGTCGTCCTCGGCCGTCGGCTTGCCCTTGTTCGTCATGGCGTGGGTGACTTTGGCGAAGTTGCCCTGGATATCGAGGGAGCTGAGCGTTCCCTGGGCACGGTCCAGTTTCCAATTCACCGCGGCCACCGGCGTGTGGAAGAACTTCGCGTTCAGGAGTCGGCCGGCGTACTCGATCGGTCCCTGTCCCTGGTAGCCGCCTGAGAGCGTGAGGCGTGACGCGCTTCCCGTATCGAAGCCGAGCTTGGCCCGGCCCTCCCACGAGGTGAAGTCCGCCGGGATCTCCGTGCCGTCACCCGACCGGTAGCTGCTGCCCGTTCGGTAGGCGCCGTGTGCCCAATAGCCCACGTCTCCCTGTCGCCCGGACATCGTACCGGAGACGTCTGCCGCGTTACGGTTGGAGTCGAAGCCGGCCCCGAAGCTGGCGGACACGCCGTCCGATCCGGGGAAGTCGGGCGTTTCGACGCTGATGGCCGACAGGTTCCCGGCGCCCCAGGTGAGCGCGTACGGTCCCTGGACGATGTGCATCCTGGCCATCGAGGTTGGATCGACATGCGCGATCTGCGAGTCCATCCGGGCCGGCCCGCCGGGAAAGATCCGCACCCCGTCCACGTAGGCGCCGACCTCGGTCTCCCGCAGTCCCCGGACGACCGGATCCAGGCCTACCGGCCCCCTCCGCACGGCATCGCTTCCGAGCAGGAGGCGCAAGCTCTCGCCCGGGTCCTGGAGGTTGGCCTCCTCGAGCTCCCGCTCATCGAGCTCCGAGACAGGGTTGAGGTCGGGGCGGAGCACGCTCACCGCGATCGCGGCGGCTTCGACCGGGCGCAGCCGGAGCTGAACCCGGACGTCCTGGGTCATGCCGGACGTCACGGTCATCTCGCGCTCGAGGGTGCGGAAGCCGATCCGGGAGAAGCGGAGCACGTATTCGCCGGCCTCGAGCTCGAGGCTGAAACGTCCCGATCCTTCCGTCATCGCTTCGGCGTCCAGCCCACGAACCGAGACACGGACGCCCTCGAGGGCCCCTCCCGTGTTGTCGGTCACCGTTCCGGTAATCCGGCCGCGATCTTGTGCCGAGGCCGTGCCCGCGGCGACGTGAAGCGCCGCAGCGGCCACGATCAGCGCCCAAGGGATGATCGTCCACGTCCAGCGGGCTCCGCCTCCTTCGCATCTCCGATCTATCCGAAACCGCTTCAAGCTCCCTCCTCTTCCGAAGGTCGGCGAAGCCCCGAACAAGTACGAGGCTGCCGATCAACGTCCTGTGGCCATGAACGGCGAGGGCGGGGCCCTTCGCCGCTACTGTGCGTGGCTTGGAGTCAGGTCGAGGTTGGAGGGGGAGTGGCGAAGGGAAGTACGTAGGAGCATTGGGCCGGAGCGGGCAGGAACGAATCGGTTATCTGGAGTGAGAGAGGAATTCGGAAACCGAGGCGACGAGTCGGGTCCCGGGACGCTGAACACTCCGTTAGCGCGTTCTGACAGCAGTCACCGACGCATGTGCAAGCATGATTCCCGTGCTGGGTGTCCGGCGCCTCCTCGCCCACCGAGCCTTCATGCGGGCTGTGGGAGCCGAGGCCGGCCGCATGTTCGTCGACCTCGTGCGCGTGCGCCGCATGCGAGGGTGTGGCCTGCTCGGCATGCCGTGCCGCCGCGCCTGTCTCGTTGTGGCTCGGGCATGCCCCGGCCTGGAACGCCTGACCGCTGCCGGTGACGACGAGAGCGAGCACCGAGGCGATCGCGGTGGACCTGCGCGAGATCTGTCGTCGGTTGTGGCCGAGTCTCATCGTCCCGTTGGCCCGGTAGCGGGAGACGTCCGATTCTTACGCATTAGCTGCCCAAGCTGCACGGTTCCAGGGAGTCGGTCAAGCTCTCCGCCGAGACGCTTCAAGCTCCAATCTCTCCGCGCCTCTGTGCGGAGAAGCAGGTCGAGGTTCCAGCGGCGACGCCTCAGTCCGTCCAGACCCTGGTATCCGGGCGGAAGACCACCCAGCCGAACCAGAGATGATTGCCATGAGGGATACTGCGTAGCCGCTCCCCCGTCAGCGGGCCGGCCACAGCCCGTCCAGCAAGATCCCAGGTGGATCCGGTCTCGGTATCGCGCAGCGATTCGTCCTTCCACTCCAGGGTCAGCGTTCGATCGCCGAGCCGGC
>JARRMU010000093.1:0-9114 GCA_037385645.1 Gemmatimonadales bacterium | reverse complement strand
AGCGTGGCCACCATGGACCTGCGGAATCCGTTCGGCGGCTTCAAAGCCTCCGGCATCGGCCGCGAGTGCGGACCGGAGGGGATCGATGCGTTCTGCGAGGTGCAGACGATCGTGCTGCCGCCCGGCTACGAGGGCCCGCCCTCGCGCTGAAAGAGGCTGACGATCGCCGAGCTTCCGCCCCCGACCAGGTGCGCGAGCGCGGTCCGGGCGCCCGCGACCTGCCGGGGCCCAGCACGTCCGCACAGCTGGAGCGCGATCTCGTGGACCTGGGCGAGACCCGTCGGTCCGACGGGATGGCCTCGTGCGAGCAGGCCGCCGTCCGTGCTCACGGGAATCCTCCCGCCCGGGGCCGTGGCCCCCTCCTCGGCCAGCTTCTCCGCATCGCCCACGTCGCACAGCCCCAGCTGCTCGTAGTATTCGAGCTCCTCGTTGATCCAGGAGTCGTGGAGGAGGACGAGGTCCAGGTCTTCCGGACCGATCCCTGCGGAGTCGTACGCAAGGCGCGCAGCCGCCGCCGTCATCTCGGGAGGACCCACGCTCGGCCCGACCGCGATCCAGCCCGGCGCGTAGGACTCGGTCACCAGGGCCGTCGAGCGCACGTGCACGAGGGGATGGCCCGGCCTGAGGCGGCGTACGACGCCGTCCCGAGCCACCAGGGCCGCGGCAGCTCCGCCTCCCATCGGTGCGCCCATCATCTGCGTGAGGGGCGTCGCCACCAGCGGAGAGGCCAGGATCTCCTCGGGCGTGACGACGTGATCCGCCTGGTGGTAGGCCAGCGGGTTCCGCCGGGCGGCGTTCCAGCTCCTGGCGGCCAATATCGCCAGGTGCTCCGGGCGGGTCCCGCGCTCGTGCATGCGCCGGCTCGCCCACAAGGCGAACGAGGCCGGCGACGCCATCAGGCTCTCGTATCCGGGCACCATGCCGCCGCTTCCCGGCAGCCGCACCATCGCGTGCTCGTAGGCCAGCGCCAGGGCGACCTCGCAGCGGCCGCTCGCCACGGCGAAGGTCGCCTCCCGCAGGGCCACCAGCCCCGATGCGGACGCCGCCTCGATGCTCACCACCGGCAGCCCGGTGAGCCCCAGCTGCTTCATGATGCGAACGCCATACATCGGCGGCGCCAGCATGGAGCCGACGTAGGCCTCTCCCACCTGCCGCAGGTCGATTCCCGCGTCCGCGAGGACATCGAGCCCGGCCTGTGTCGCCAGGTCGACGAGGGTCCTGTCGCGATGGTCGGCGAACCGCGTCATCGCAGTTCCCAGGACGGCGACACCCTCGATCTTCACGAAGCCTCGCCTGGCTGCCGGAAGTGGTGCACGACGATCTCGTCCCCCCCGTCTTCCACGCGCAGCGTCTCGAGCCCCAGCGCGAGTCGCATGCCGATGCGCGGCTCGCCGACATCCGGGGAGAGGAGCCCCTGGACCCGGGGGCCTTCGTCGAGGTCGACGTGCGCCACCCAGTAGTCGCGGGTCGCGCGTAGCCCCGGACGCAGCGGCATCTCGACGTGGGTGCACGCGTACAGCGTCCCGTCGCCCGACAGGACGACATCGCGGAGCACACGCCCGTGGCAGGCGAGGCACACGGGACGCGGCGGATGGAAGACCGCCCGGCACGCTTCACAGCGGCTGCCGCGCAGCTGGGCGACGTCGCCGTCACCGAGGGCGATGAGCCCCGGCTCGATCGGAACTCGCGCCATCAGACCGACCCCAGCACCTGCTCGGCGACGCGGGCGCGATGGAAGCGCGCATCGCCCAGCAGCGCCTCGCTCGCCTTGGCCCGCTTGTAGTGGAGGTGCATGTCGAGGTCCCAGGTGAAGCCCAGACCTCCGTGGATCTGCACGCCTTCGGTGGTGATCGCGCGGTAGGCCTCGCCGCACCAGGCCTTGGCGATGCTGGCGTCACGGGACGCGTCGGAATCGCCGTGGGCGAGGGACGTGGCGGCGGCGAAGGTCATCGCCCGGGCGCCCTCGAGCTGGACCAGCATGTCCGCGCACTTGTGCTGGATCGCCTGGAAGCTCCCGATCGGGCGCCCGAACTGCTCGCGGGTGCGCGCATACCCGGTGGACATCTCGAGCGCACGCTCCGCGCCGCCCACCATCTCTGCGCAGAGCGCGACCCGGCCGAGGTCCATCACCGCTTCCAGCAAGGGCCAGCCGGCTCCGGGCTCACCCAGAACCGCCTCGGGTCCAACCGCGACAGCGTCCAGGTGGACCTCGCAGAGGCGCCGCGTCGGATCGATGGTCTCCATGGTCCGGACCGACACGCCCGGTGCCGAAGCCTCGACGAGCAGGAGCGTGACGCCGTCGGTCCCTTGTTCCCCGGGGTCTTCGGTGCGCGCCGGCACGATGAGGAGGTCCGCGACGTGGGCGTCCGGAACGAAGCGCTTCTCACCCGTCAGCCGAAGCGCGTCACCCGTCCCCGGCCTGGCGGGAAGCGTCACCCCCGCGGCGTCCCAGCCTCCCCGCGGCTCCTGGAGCGCCACGGTCGCGATTGCATCGCCGGCCACCAGGCGCGCGAGCCAGCGCTGCTTCTGCGCCTCCGAGCCCGCGCGGTCGAGCGCGGCCGTGGCCAGGATCGCGGACGAGAGGAACGGGCCCGGAAGCACGCCACGCCCCAGCTCCTGCTGCACCGCGACGAGCTCGAGAGGTCCGAGGCCCGCGCCGCCAAAGCGCTCCGCGACCAGCAGCCCGAGCCAGCCGAGCTCCGACGCGTCGGACCAGAAATCCTTGGAGAAGCCGCGCGGGTCTCCGAGCATCTCGCGCACGTAGGCAATGGGATACCGGGACTCGATCACGTCGCGCACGCTGGTAGCGAGGAGGCTCTGGGCGTCGTCGAATCCGAAGTCCATGAGGCTATCCGAAGGCCAGAGGCTGGCCCGGCACGGGCCAGTGGTCGAAGGCCAGCAGCTCACCCGTCGCAGACGCCGTCACGAAGAGGGTGCGGTTGTCGGCGCCCCCGAAGCACGCGTTCGTGGTCATGGGGTCGTCGATCGGGACGTGGGCAACCAGGTCGCCGCGCGACGAGATGATCGTGACTCCGCCGGTACCGATCGTCGCGATGATCACGTTGCCTTCCGCATCGACGCAGAGCGAGTCGCAGCCTCCGAAGTTCAGGGGGCCGCCGCTGGGCACCGTGGCGAGGCCGCGCCGCGACTTCACCTTGCCCGGCCCTGCGAGGACGCACGCCCAGAGCCGGCGGGTGCGGGTCTCCACCACGTACAGGGTCTGTCCGTCGGGGCTGAGTCCGATCCCGTTCGGCATCTCCAAGGGGTGGATCACCTCTTCGATGCGCGAGCCGTCCGGCGCCGCGTAGAAGACGCCCGTGAGGTCCCGGCTCCGCGGGGAGATCCGGCCGCTGTCCGTGAACCAGAAGCCGCCCTCGGCGTCGAAGACGATGTCGTTGGGCCGCCGCAGCGCCCGGCCGGCGCACTCCACGTAGAGAGGCTCGACGGCCCCTCCTCGCACGCGCTGGATGCTGGGAACCGGCTCCTCGTCGAGGTGCCCCGCCGGGAGCAGGAGCCGGACCGCGTCGGGATCGGGGTACGGCCAGGGGCGTTCGGCCCAACGCGCGCAACCCGCGTTGCACACGTAGAGGGCCCCATCCGGGCCGAAAGCGGCTCCGTTCGGGCCGCCGCCGGTCTCGGCGTACGTGGTGCGGCTCCCATCGGGTGCAACCCGGGTGACCCGGCCGCCGCGGATCTCGGTGACGAGGACGCTTCCGTCGCGGAGGGCCACCGGCCCCTCCGGGAACTCGAGCCCCGTCGTCACGCGTCGCGGTACGAGCCTTGCGTATGCGTCACCCATGGTTCGCGAGCGGCTCCTAGTCGAAGCCGAGCTCCTTCCACCTCCGCTCCAGCTCGGCGAGGGCCTCCTTCGCGCCGCGCTCGTTGCGCTCGCGGAAGAAGTTGAACTCGTCGTCGCGCCAGACGAGGTTGGTGAAGAGCGGGTGCGCCAGCTTGACGAAGGAGCCGTAGGTCGACATGCCCATCAGCTCCCAGAACATCTGGAGGCCGTGCTTGCCGATCATGAGTCCGTCCGCCGAGTGGCTCGCGATGCCCTTCGCGTAGCGCAGCGCCTCGTCGGCGAGCTCGGCTCGCGGAACGACGGAGTTCGCGACGCCCCACTCCTCGAGCTCCCTGGCGCTCACCTTGCGCCCCGTGATCATGGCCTCGTAGCCCCGGTTGATTCCCATCTTGAGGAGGACCAGGGGCAGCGCGGTGCTGAAGCCGGCGAAGCCGATGCGGGCCTGGGGACGGGCGAAGTACGCGTCGTCGGAGAGGACCACCAGGTCCGCCGCTAGCGCGAGGTTCAGCCCCGTGCCGATCACCGCCCCCTGGCAGGCGGCGATCACCGTCTTCGAGCTGTAGAGCAGATTCCGCAGGTTCTCTTCGAGACGCACGGCATTCCGGATGCGCGCCGTCTGGGGAAGCTTCTTCCCCTTCTCGAGCCCAGCGCGTTCGACCGGCATGGATCGCACGTCGTCGCCGGAGCAGAAATCGCTCCCCTCGCCCGCCAGCACGATGACCTTGATCTCGTCGTCCTCGTGGGCTGTCGCCAGGCGCTCGGCCATGACGTAGTGCATGTCCGGGGAGAGGATGGCGTTGCGTCGGTGGGGACGGTTGAGGGTGATCCGCGCGATTCCACCGTCGAGCTTCTCGTAGAGGATCCAGGACTCGCGGTCCTCATCGGTCTCGAAGTCGGCTCCGTAGCGCCTGGAATCGCTCATGCGCTCGTCCCCCGACCGCTCACGGCAGCCACTGCCCGCCGGAGACCGAGAATAGCTGGCCCGTCACGTGGCCCGCGTCCTCCGAGGCCAGGAACGATACGACTGCGGCGACGTCGTCGGGCTCACCGATGCGCCCGGTCAGGGTGGTCTGACGGATCGCGGCGAGCTCCGCCTCGCTCTTGCGCTGGAGGAGCCACTCCGTAGCGATGGTGCCAAGTACGATCAGGTTCACCCGGATACCGTGTGGCCCAAGCTCGATGGCCGAGTTGCGCGTCAGCCCCTCCAGACCCGCCTTTGCCGCCGCGTAGGCGGGAGGACCGCTGCGGATGCCGTGTGCCGACACCGAACCGATGTTGACGATGGCACCACCGCCGCATTCCTGCATGGTGCGCGCGGCGATCGAGCTGCAGATGAACGGCCCCTTGAGGTTGGTGTCGACCACGAGATCCCAGTCCTCGTCGGTCTGCGTGAGCAGCGTGCCCGGACGCGTCATACCGGCGTTGTTCACCAGGACATCCAGTCGCCCCCTGCGGGCGACCAGGTCCTTCACGACCCGCTCCATCTCGGCGCGCTCGACGATCGAGGCGCGGCACCACTCGAACCTGCCATCGGCGTCGTCACCGACCTCGTCGAGGCGGGCGAGCGCCTTCTCGTTGACGTCGACGACACAGACCGCGAGACCGTCCGTCAGCAGGCGTCGCGCGATCGCGAGGCCGACGCCGCGCGCTCCGCCCGTCACGAGGGCGACGCGGCTCAATCGTCGGTCCCGAAGAGGAAGCGGTCGGCAATGCGGTGGGCGTTGTGCACGGACATCTCCTGGTCCTTGTTGAGCCAGTGACCCTCGAATCCCCGGGAGTGCATGCCGCGTTGCACCCCTCCCATGTTGCGGAAGTCCTGGGTCAGCACCTCGCCCCAATCGCCTTCGGTCCAGTCCTCGACGAAGTCGAGCTCCACGTGGGGCGCGCCGCCCTCGGGCCAGAAGTAGAGTGACCACACGTCGAAGACGCAGGAATCAGGATCGTCTCCGTTGGGCAGCGATCGGTAGCCGAGGATGCTGCCGGGCTCCACCAGGTTCACCATGGTCGGGAACATGTGCCAGTCGCCCTGCCCCGCGGCGGTCTGCTCCAGGCTCAGTGCAGGCGTCTTCACGCCCGCCTCCTCCGCGAACCGGCGCCGCAGCCTCCCGAAGGTCTCGAAGAGCGGATTGTCGCCGAGGTCCATCGCGCACAGCTCCTCGGCGGCCTTGAGGTCGTACTGGTTGTTCAGCGCCCTCAGCTGCTCGAGCTGGTAGGCGATGTTGGCGCGGATGATCTCGGGGTTGCCGAGGCTCGCGGCGCCGGCGACGGGCGCGTCCTTGCGCTGGCCGAAGATGAAGCGCGAGTGGTTGCGGTAGACGTAGGTCGGGTTGTACGGCGCGAAGCGGTACTCCTTCACGTCGCAGGGCATCGATCGGGCCTTGCCCTCGGTCCCCAGCCGGATGTACTGGGGATGCGTCGCCGGCGTGTGGTAGCCCTCGATGAAGGCATCGATCGCCGTCTTCCAGTTGGCGGGCAGGATGGTGCGCTTGTGCCAGGCGAAGCGCATGCTCTCGGGCTCGAAGGGCCCGAGGGCCGTGGGAAGGGGGTCGAGCCAGTCGAGGAGCGGCTGCGCGTCCGAGTCCATGTTCACGAAGACCCATCCGCCCCAGCGCTCACAGCGCACGTCTCGCAGGCGCTTGAAGTCGTCGGGCCGCGCGTCGAACTCGTCCTCGCAGTGGATGAAGGTGCACTTGCCGTCGAGGGCATAGCGCCAGCCGTGGAAGGGGCAGCGGAACTCCTTGACGCGTCCCACGCCCTGGACGAGCTGGCTACCGCGGTGGATACAGGTGTTGTAGAAGGCCTGAATCCGATCCTCTTCGGTGCGCACGACGAGGATCGACTGGTCGCCGATGGCGTACTCGAGGTAGGACCCCACCGCGGGGATCTCCTCTTCGCGACAGGCCATCTGCCAAACCTTCGGGAAGAGGCGCTCGTATTCGAGCTGCAGGAACTCGAGATCGATGTAGCGTCCCTTGGGGACGAAGTCGTCTCCGAGCCGCCACCTCTCGGGCACGCCGTTCACCTGGGCCATGCACGCTTCCCTCCGCAGAGCGCGTTGGCGCATCCTAGCACACGATGATACAAATGTACGATATCTGTCTTGCTGACGCCGACCGCCTCGTCATCCGAGGCTCGCCGTCCGGAGGGTGCGTTGGACGCCCGCCTGAGCGAAGAACAGCAGCAGATCCGCGGGACGGCGGAGCAGATCGCCAGCGAGCTCGGTCCCGAGTCTCCCGAGGGCCTTCCCGCGCGGGACGATGGGCAGAAGCCGTGGATGCGACTCGCCGAACTCGGCTTCCTCGGGATGCGCATTCCCGAAGAGGCCGGTGGCTCGCCCCTGTCCGGTGTCGAGGTCGCGCTGGTCGCCGAACAGCTGGGGCGCTTCAGCGTCCCCCTCCCGTTCATCGGGTCGGCGGTGTGTGCGAGCGAGCTGCTGCGGGCCGCGGGCGCAGGCCGCGAAGTGCTCGCGGCCCTGGCGGACGGCAGCCTGCGCCTGGCTCCGGTACTCGATTCGTCCATGCGCCGCTGGGCGCGCCCCGGCGAAGCGGGAATCGCATTCGAGAGCCGCGGCGCGGCGGCGGGCCTTCTTCTCGATGCGGACTCCGGTCGACTCTTCGCCGCGGAGCTCGGTTCCGCGACCGAGAGCCAGGACGTGACCCGGGAGCTGCGCCGGGTGGACGCCGGTGCGTCGAACGTGGACCTCGGCGACCTCGGCGGGCCCATTGCGCCCGAGGCACGAGAGCGTGCCCTCTCGCTCACCTTGTCGACGCTCGCGGCCGACATGGTCGGCGTCATGCAGGCCGCGCTCGACCTGGCGGAGACCTACACGGGCGAGCGCGAGCAGTTCGGCGTCAAGGTCGGGACCTTCCAGGCGCTGCAGCACATGGCCGCCGAGGCGCTCGTCTCGCTCGAGGCTGCTCGCGGCTGCAGCTGGCACGCCGCCTGGTCCGTCGACGCTCTCCCCGTCGGGGAGGCGCTGGAGTCTGCCCACACGGCGAAGGCCTACGCCTCGGAGCAGGCCCGGGAGGTCTGCGAGACGAGCATCCAGATGCACGGTGGCATCGGCATGACGTGGGAGGCGATGCCGCACGTCCACCTTCGCCGCGCCCTGCTCGGTCGCCTGACGCTGGGAGACGAACGAATCCACTACGCTCGTCTGGCCGACCTCTGGCTCGGCAGACGCGAGGAGTCCCCGTGAAGTACGACGTGCCCGAGGAGATCCGCGTGGAGAGCGACGGCCCCGTGCGCGTCGTCACGCTCAACCGTCCCGAGATCTACAACGCGGTGAACAAGTCCCTTCACGAGGGCTTCTGCTGGATCTGGCCACAGATCGAGCGCGACCCCGAGGCCCGAGCCGTCGTCTTGACGGGGGCGGGCAAGGCTTTCAGCGCGGGGGGTGACCTCGCGTGGCAGCGACAGCTGATCGAGCGCAAGGATCTCCACCGGAGCGGGATGCAGGAAGCGCGCAAGATCGTAAAGCACATGGTCGAGTGCCGTCTCCCCATCGTCGCCGCCGTCAACGGCCCCGCCGTGGGATTCGGCTGCAGCGTGGCGCTCCTCTGCGACATCGTATTGATCGACGAGAGCGCCTTCCTGATGGACCCGCACGTCGGGGTCGGCCTCGTCGCCGCGGACGGCGGCGCGCTCGCCTGGCCGCTCATGACGAGCATCCTGCGCGCCAAGGAGTATCTCTTCCTCGGCAGGCGAATTCCCGCGGCCGACGCGGTGACGCTGGGTCTCGCGAACCGCGTCGTGTCGAAGGGCACCGCCCTCGACGAAGGGCTCAAGCTCGCTCACGAGCTCGCGGAGCTGCCTGCCCACGCGCTTCAGGACACCAAACGCGCGCTCAACCTCCACCTCGAGCGCGCGTTCAGCGGCGTGCTCGAGTACGCGATCTCCGCCGAGACCGAGGCCATGAACAGCACGGACCACCTCGAGCGGGTCAAGAAGTTCCTGGAAGAAGACTCCTGATGGAGTCCCCCGATTCGTCGACTCCGCTCTATCCGGGGAGGTGGGCGCGTGAGCGCCCAGACTACCCGGCCCAGGTCCTCGCCCGAACCGGAGAGGTGCTGACCTACCGGGAGCTCGACGACCACTCGAACCAGCACGCCCGACTCTTTCGCGATCTCGGCCTCTTGCGTGGCGACCACGTGGCTCTTTTCATGGAGAACCACCCGCGCTATCTGGAGTTGGTCTGGGCGGCGCTGCGCTCGGGGCTCTACTACACGCCCATCAACTGCCTCCTGACGGCCGACGAAGCCGCCTACGTGGTGAGCGACAGCGATGCCCGGGTGGTCGTCGCGTCGACGGCGAAG
>JARRMU010000092.1:0-14334 GCA_037385645.1 Gemmatimonadales bacterium | reverse complement strand
CGCTCGACGAGCGACCGGTACGGAGCTGACATGCAATCCCGGTCAATTCCGGGGGACTCGCCCATCGGGCAGCGATTACGCAGACTGTTCACGGCGTGTACTTGACCACGACGACGCTGGCGTCGTCCTGCTGGGGCGCTCTCGCGATCATGCTCTCTCGCAACCGCAGGCAGATCTCCTCGGCAGTATCGTCCTTGTGGGCGGCAAGCACGCGTTCCGGTTCGTCCGGGAAGTAGCTTCCCTCCGCGTGCTCGCTGAAACCGTCCGTGTACAAGAGCAGGATGTCTCCTCCGCCAAGCAGATCGATCTCGTTGACCTCGTACAGCTTCTTGTGGCCTTGCGCGCTCGGATGACGCTGCGCGTCGGGGTCCTTGGCGGAAGGCAGCATGCCTACCGGAATGGATGAGACTCTCCGAGCCTCCTCGATGGACACGAATTGTCCGCGTTCTTTTGAGAAGACCGCAGGGGGGTGATGCCCCGCGGTGATGAACCGGAATCTTCCCCGAATCGAGATCTCCCCGTAGATCATCGTGAAATACTTGTTGATGTTCGACGTTCGGTAGAATCTCTCGTTGATATGCTCGAAGACCTTCGTTGTGATCTCCCCGAAGATTTCGAGTTCGTAGTACGCCCCGAGCAAGAACGACTGGTGCAGCATGGCGGCGATCATCGCGTCGGTCATTCGATGTCCCGAAACATCGGCAACCAGAATGCCCGCTCGATCCCGGCATCGGCAGAGTTGCCGCACAACGGCGTCGCGACCCTGACGCTCTGCATCCCGTATGCGGGAGTCCAGGTCGAAGCGTTCGTTGAAGTCGATGTACAGGATGTGATCGCCGCCGATCCCGCCTCGCAGCGGCATGAGAACCCATGGATGTCCACGCCCGGTAGTCTGGGGATTGCCCCCGGAGACAGGTTGAGAAACCGAGAGATTTCCTCGAAGTTCTGAAACTCGCCCGCGAGGTCGCTTGGCGAGGAGGCATTCTGTTCCGGCGAGCTAGTCCTCATCACCCATGCTCCCGAGAATGCCGGAGGTCTTGGCTCCTGTCTGCCCCAAGAGCTAGCTGACAAGCGTCTGCCTCGGACAACTGACACACCTCGACGCGCTCGTCGAGGAGCCTGCCGTTCGGCGACACGCGGGTCGTGGTCGTACGGAAGTTGCGGCACCCATCCTGCGCCGCGTGCGACCGCAGATCCGAAGCGGGTCCGACATGACCGCAGTCCATGCATTCGTAACGCTCCACCAGACCCTGGTGCGCCGGATGGTCGACCGAGCTAGTAATCACCACCCATGCCTCCAGCCATACCGGCGGCCTGGGCTCCGCTCTTCTCCGGGACCTCGCTGACGAGCGCCTCGGTGGTGAGCATCAGGCCCGCAATCGAGGCCGCGTTCTGAAGCGCTACACGCACCACCTTGGTCGGGTCGATGATCCCGGCCTGGACCATGTTGACGAAGCTCTCGCTCTGGGCGTCGAAGCCCTTGTCGGTCTCGAGTTCCTTGACCTGACTGACGACGACGGAGCCCTCGAGGCCTGCGTTGTTGACGATCTGCCGCAACGGCTCTTCCAGTGCTCGCCTGACGATACGGATCCCGACGGCGATGTCCTCGTGGTGTTCCTTCTTGAGCAGGGCGTCCAGGGAGCCGACACTGCGCAGCAGGGCCACTCCGCCGCCGGGGACGATGCCCTCCTCCACGGCAGCCTTGGTCGCGTGCATGGCGTCTTCGACCCGGGCCTTCTTCTCCTTCATCTCGGTCTCGGTCGCCGCCCCGACCTTGATCACCGCCACACCGCCGACCAGCTTGGCCAGGCGCTGCTCCAGCTTCTCCCGGTCGTAGTCCGAGGTCGTTTTCTCGATCTCGTTGCGGATCTGAGCCACGCGACCGGCGATGTCTTTCGCCTTGCCGGCGCCATCGATGAGCGTCGTGTTGTCCTTGTCGATCACGATCTTCTTGGCCCGACCCAGATCCGAGAGTTTCAGGTTCTCTAGCTTGATCCCCAGGTCTTCGGTGAAGCAGGTGCCGCCGGTCAGGACGGCGATGTCCTGCAGCATGGCCTGACGCCGGTCACCGAACCCGGGTGCCTTGACGGCCGCAACGTGCAGCGTGCCCCGGAGCTTGTTGACCACGAGCGTAGCCAGCGCCTCACCCTCGACGTCCTCTGCGATGATGAGCAAGGGCTTGCTCGATTTCGACAGCTCCTGCAGCAATGGCAAGAGGTCGTTCATGGACGAGATTTTCTTCTCGTGGACCAGGATGTAGGCGTCCTCGAGGACGCAATCCATGCGCTCTGCGTCGGTGACGAAGTAAGGCGAGAGATAGCCGCGGTCGAACTGCATGCCCTCGACGACCTCGAGCGAGGTCTCGATGGCCTTGGCTTCTTCGACCGTGATCACACCGTTCTTGCCCACCTTGTTCATCGCCTCGGCGATGATGTTCCCGATGGTCTCGTCGTTGTTCGCCGAGATGATGCCGACCTGGGCGATGGCCTTGCCGGCCACGGGTCGGGACAGCTTCTTCAGCGATGCCACGACCGCTTCCGTGGCCCGGTCAATTCCCCGCTTGATGTCCATGGGGTTGCGCCCGGCCGTCACGGCCTTCACACCCTCCCGGAACATGGCCTGGGCCAGTACGGTCGCGGTGGTCGTGCCGTCCCCCGCGATGTCCGAGGTCTTGCTTGCCACCTCGAGCACGAGCTGGGCACCCATGTTCTCCATCGGATCCTTCAGCTCGATCTCCTTGGCCACGGTCACACCGTCCTTGGTGGACAGCGGCGAGCCGAACTTCTTCTCCAGGACCACGTTCCGGCCCTTGGGGCCCAGCGTGATCTTCACCGCGTCGGCCAATCGGTTCACGCCCCGCAGCAGGGCCTGCCGGGCGTCGTCGTCGTACGTGATTGTCTTCTTTGTCATTGTGTTTAAATGCCTCCGAGGGTCACCGGATGATGCCCAGAACCTCGTCCTCGCGCACGATCACGTGCTCCTTGTCGTCGATCTTCACCTCGGTGCCGACGTACTTGCCGAGCAGGACACGGTCACCGACCTTCACCTCGAGCGGCACCCTCTTGCCGTCGTCCAGGACGCGACCGCTTCCAACGGCGATCACCTTGCCTTCCATTGGTTTGTCTTTCGCTGAATCGGGGATCACAATGCCCCCCTTTTTCTTCGTCTTGTCTGCGACACGTGTCACCAGTAGTCGATCGTGAAGCGGTTTGACTTTCATACTCGTTCCTCTGTTTCGGCTTCCTACCCTTCGTTCGAGATACAGTTCTCGCCCCGGCGCCGATAACCCGAATTACAAGTCCAGTCGTTTCCGGAGGAACCGATGTGAGCGTTCTCCGGTATCTCCAGGATCACGCACGATTGACCGCTCTTCCGGTAATTCCGATCGCACTGCCAGTCGCGTCCAGAAGAGGCGAGGTAGCCGTTCGCAGGCACGGCGACTGCGACGCATGATTCACCACTCTTCCGGTAGCCGCGATTGCATTCCCAGTCGCGTCCCGAAGACGCGAGGTATCCCTCTCGAGGCATCTCGATCGTCACGCACGAATCGCCGCTTGGCCGGTATCCCCGTTCGCATTTCCAGCGATCTCCGGAAGAGTCGAGATAGGCGTTCGCGGGCAGCTCGATGGCGACGCACGACTGGCCGGCCTTCTGATAACCTCGATCGCACTCCCAATCGCGCCCGCGGGAATTCAGGAAGGCATTCGGAGGTACCGTGACCACGGCGCATGCGTTGTCAATTTCTCGATACCCTCGATCGCACTCCCAACCGCGGCCGTAGGAGGAGTCCACCAGATAGGCGTGCGCAGGGAGCTTGATTGCGACGCATGACTGGTCGACGTTCTGATGACCTCGATCGCACTCCCAGTCCCGCCCGTTGGATCGCAGGAAGGCGTTGGGGGGTACTTCGACCAACGTGCATCCTTCGTTGACCTGCCGGTAGCCTCGATTGCACTCCCACCCGCGGCCGTAAGAAGAGTCCGCGAGATGCGCGTTCGCTGGCACTTCGACCGCCGCGCATGCCGCGTTGACTTCACGGTAGCCTCGATCGCACTCCCATCCACTTCCATAGCGCTTCATGTGGGCGTTGAGAGGCGCTGCGGCGGCATCACCCTGTGCCGCGGCAATACCAGGCCAAAGGGCGACGGCCAGCAAGAGAATCAGCAACTGCTTTGAGCTGTCGTTCATGTTCATGGTCCTTTTGTCAGGCGGCACGTCGTGTCGCCATCAAAGCGGCACGCGGGTGCCGATCTTGTGAAACGTCGAATTGGACAGTCGGAACGTTTTGGCCGTGCCGAAATCATCGAGAAGCAGTGCCAAACGACTCATGACTTCCTTCTCAGTGCAGCGGCCGTATCTGTCCGCGTCGATGCGGCGGCTCCACACACTGATGCCGATCGCTTCCCGGCCACCCGGCACGATCAGGGTCAGGACGTCCTGGAAGCCTTTCAGATGTCGAACGAGGGGGATGATCTCGGATTCGATCAACTCGCTGAAGGCCTCGACGGCCCCGGCCTTCACGCTCATGGCTACGGTTCGCGCATACATCTGGAAGTCATCCCTGCGTCGCCGACCGGTTCAGGCCACTTGACTATTTATAGTAAACAATGACCCGATAGTCGGTGTTACATTCACAATCTAAGTGAATTCACATGATCTGTCAATAGCTACCTATTCATTTGTTGAATTCGGGTCATAAATTCACTATAATGAGTTAACCAAAGGAGAAGCTCTTGGATTTCGCGACTCTGGTGAGATCACGCCTGGCGAAGCTGGGCTGTGCTCAAAAGGACCTGGCGCTGGCCGCCCAGGTGGCGGATTCGTACATCTCCCAGCTCCTCACCCGCAAGCGGCCCCCGCCTGCCCCGGACCGGACGGACATCTACCCGAAGATGGAGGCCTTTCTCCGGCTCGAGCCGGGAGCACTGGGGCGACTCGCGGGAATCGAGCGAACCGAGGAACTCAAGCACAGGCTGGGCCAGACCCCGGAACCGCTGTTTCAGGGGTTCCGCGATCTGATCCTGGCAAAGTGCGTCGCTCAGAAACGCGATGAAGTGCGCGGGGTGTTCGAGCGGCATCCGTTCGGGACCCTCGAGCGTCTGATCACGCAGAAGTTGCTCGATGTGGTCCAGCGAATCGCGCGCCAGGAGCTGGACAGCGAGAACTGGATCCGCTTGGCGGCGCGGGTCGGAAGCCGAGTCCTGGGACATCGATCTGGGCAGCCTTCGTATCGACATTACGCTGAACCGGCGGCTCGTCGTCGATCCGCAACGCCGCTTCGAGTTCGTCGAAACGGAGCCGCTCGACGACTCCGACGGACCTTCCGGATTCGCTGAGTTCCTCGACGACACGCGGCTGAGCGGTGACATCACGGAAGCAGAGACCCGGCTCCTGAGGCTCTGCCGGTTCAATGGGAGGCGGCCGACCAAGCTTTACTACCACCGTGCGCTGCAGAACCTGAGGGATCCACTTCATTTCCGAGAGGATTGAAGTCGGTGCTTACCACAGGCCTGGGAGGTTCGCCATGAGCGATGCTGTTCGAATCACCCACTACAAAGTGATCTGGGAGGCGCGAAAAGAGGGAGGGATAATCGTCCTTCAGGACGACGGTGGTGCGCAACACGAAATCAGGGTGAGCAACCCCGCGGCCCTCGCCGCGCTGATACTCACCCTCCGAAGCGAACCCGACTTGACCTTCGAGCCCTCGGGCGAACGACTCTACTCCGGCGACTGGCGGCCGGTCGGCTGGATTCGAACGGACTAGTGCGCTTCCAGCGACGGAATTGGCGGGTTATGGCGACCTCTCTGGTTTTGGTCGCCGTAGCCATCCTCGCCTACCGCAGCTTCAACGCCACGGGCAGTCAACGCCTGGATCAGTCGAGCTTCTACGACGCCGTTACGGAAGGGCGGGTCAAGGAAGTTACGATAGTGCCCGACGCCATCGGCTTCGAGATCCGGGGCACGCTGCACTCGCATGACACATCGGCCAAGAGATTCACGACCTATGTCCTCGCGGACCGGAATCTCACGCGGATTCTCAGTGAAGAGCGAGTGTCGGTAAAGGCCGAGGCCCCTCGCCGCGGGTCCGTCCTCCGCTTGCTCGGCCCCTGGATCTTCCTGGTGATCTTCGGGGCAGTCTTCGTGTTCTTCATGCGCCGGATGCGGCAGGGGGGAGGCCAGGTGCTTTCCCTCAGGCGATCCCGGGCCAAGCTGTCCTCCCGACCCGGGAAGATCACCTTCAAGGACGTGGCCGGCGTGGAAGAGGCGAAGCAGGAGCTTCAGGAGATCGTCGAGTTCCTCGAGGAGCCGGACAAGTTTCAGATGCTGGGCGGCAAGATCCCCACGGGTGCCTTGCTGATGGGTCCGCCCGGGACGGGCAAGACCTTGCTCGCGCGGGCCGTTGCGGGCGAGGCCGGAGTGCCGTTCTTCTCCGTCTCCGGTTCCGACTTCGTGGAGATGTTCGTCGGCATCGGCGCGTCCAGGGTGCGCGACCTGTTCGAGCAGGGCAGGAAGAACGCCCCGTGCATCGTCTTCGTCGACGAGCTCGACGCCGTGGGCCGCCAGCGCGGCGCGGGTGTGGGCGGCGGCCACGACGAGCGCGAGCAGACGCTGAACCAGCTGCTCGTGGAGCTGGACGGCTTCGAGAGCAACGACGGCGTCATCGTCCTCGCCGCCACCAACCGTCCCGACGTGCTCGATCCGGCCCTGCTGCGCCCCGGCCGCTTCGACCGGCAGATCGTGGTCGACCGGCCCGACGTGCACGGCCGCGAGGAGATCATTCGCATCCACGCGCGCAAGGTGCCGTTGAACGTGGACGTGGAGCTGGGCCTCGTCGCTCGCGGGACTCCGGGATTCAGCGGCGCCGAGCTGGCCAACCTGGTGAACGAGGCGGCGCTGAACGCGGCCGGCCAGTGCCGGGAGACGGTGACCCGGGCCGATTTCGAGCACGCGAAGGACAAGGGGCTGATGGGCAGCGCGCGCCGGTCCCTGGTCGTGAGCGAGGAAGAGAGGCGCGCCATGGCCTACCACCAGGCCGGCCACGCCCTGCTGGCCCATCTGCTGCCCGAGGCCGACCCTCTGCACAAGGTGACGATCCTCCCGCGCGGCCGGGCCCTGGGCACAACCCAGCAGATCCCGGCCGAAGACCGGCACACCGCATCCAGACCCTATCTGCTTGCAACGATCTGCGGGCTCATGGGCGGCCGCGTGGCGGAGGAGTTCCAGCTGAACCGGCTATCCAGCGGTGCCGGCGACGACTTCGAGCACGCCACGACGCTGGCGCGCAAGATGGTCACGGAGTGGGGCATGTCGGAGAGCCTGGGGCCGTTGGCCTTCGGCAGGCCCGCAGAACAGATCTTTCTGGGCAAGGAGATCGCACAACATCGGGACTACAGCGAAGCCACCGCGGCCGAAATCGACCGGGAAGTCAAGAAGATCGTCATGAGCTGTTACGACGAAGCTCGGCGGATTCTCGACGAGCGAACGGAAGCGCTGACGCGCGTCGCCGAGGCGCTGCTGGTGCACGAGACTCTTGCGGCGAAGCAAATCGCGGCCCTGGTACGAGGCGAAGCGATGCAGCCAGCTGGCGAGCCGAGCGCCGACGGTCGCGAGCAGCACGAGGGCGCGGGCCGGAAGCGAGAGGTCGGCACCGGTCTGTCCGTGTTTCCGGAGCCCGGCCTCCGGCCGGCGTAGGGAGTTGGCCATGAGAAGCAAGGATCCGCTGCAGATCGCCTTCGTGGGAACGTACCCGCCGTCCCGGTGCGGGATCGGCACGTTCACCCAGGACCTGAGTGACGCCGTGATATCGGCGGACGAGGGAATCGGCGCGACGGTCCTGGCGATGACCGCTGCCGACTTCGATTCCGAGTACCCCGAGCGGGTCCGGTTCCGGATCCGTCGAGAGGTCCAGGGCGACTACGCTCGAGCGGCGAGATTCGTCAACGACGGCGACGTCCGGCTGGTGTCGATCCAGCACGAGTACGGGATCTTCGGCGGGCCGGATGGCGCATTCATCCTCGACTTCCTCGCCGGATTACGCAAGCCGAGCATCGCCACGCTCCACACGGTCCTCGACCGACCCTCGACGTCGCAGCGAGCGATCGTGCGTGCAATGGCCGAGCGCTGCGAAAACCTGGTCGTCATGAGCCGCCTCGCGGTCGACCTCCTCGAAGCGTCTTACGCCGTCCCGCGCGACAGGATCCGGGTCATCCCGCACGGCATCCCGGACATGCGCGCCGACGAGCGAGAGATCAGCAAGAGCCGGTTCGGCTTGACGGGCCGGCGCGTCTTGCTGACGTTCGGCTTGCTCGGCCCATCCAAGGGGAGCGAGGTCGTCATCCGCGCGTTGCCGAAACTGGTCGCCCGGTTCCCCGACCTGACCTACCTGGTGGTCGGCGTCACGCACCCCGAGGTCAAGCGACGTGTTGGAGAGCAGTACCGCGAGTCGCTGGAGCGCGAGGCCGAGTCGCTGGAGGTTCGCGACCACGTCGTCTTCCGTAACCAGTTCGTCGAGCTGCCCGAGCTGTGCCGGTATCTCCAGGCGTCCGATGTCTACATCACACCGTACCTTCACGAGGCCCAGATCACGAGCGGCACGCTGGCCTACGCCATGGGGTCCGGCGCCGCCCCTGTATCGACGCCGTACTGGTATGCCAAGGAGCTGTTGGCCGAGGGCCGCGGGCACCTGTTCGACTTCAACGATCCCGAGGGGCTCGGCGACGTCCTGCGATCGCTGCTGGGCAACCCGGACGAGATGGCGCGCTCGCAGCGCCGCGCGTACGCGTTCTCGCGGCGAATGCTCTGGGCGCAGGTAGGAACCGACTACGTCGAGCTGGCGCGACAGGTGGCGCGTGAGGCCGCCGCGCCGGGTACCCGGGTGCTCGGTCGACGAAGCCTGCCCGAGCTGCGCCTCGAGCACCTGATTCGCATGACCGACGACACCGGCTTGTTCCAGCACGCCGTGCACAGCGTACCCGACCGCCGCTTCGGCTACTGCGTGGACGACAACGCGAGGGCGCTGATCGTCACGCTGCTGGCGCGGCGGGCGAACGGTTCCGGCGATTCGAGCGGGACCGAGAGATTGATCACGACCTACCTGAGCTACCTCCATCACTCCCAGGGCGATGACGGGCAGTTCCAGAACTTCATGGACTTTCGCCGCAACCTCGATGGCAAGCCGGGCTCGGAGGACTGCGTCGGCAGGGCGCTGTGGGCTCTGGGGCTGGCGGTCGCCCTGGCGCCGGACGAGGGACATCGTCTGCTGGCCAGGACGATGTTCCACAAGGCGATGACCCTGCCGTTGGCGTTCGGCCCGCGTGGCTGCGCGCTGGGGATTCTGGCGCTCGACGCCTACCTGCAGCACGAGCCCGACCACGGTCTGGCGCGCGCCACGCTGGATACGCTCGGAGCCACACTGATCCGCCGCTTCGAACAAGAAGCCGGAGACGACTGGCGCTGGTTCGAGCCCGAGCTGACCTACGAGAATGCATTGCTGCCGCTGGCCCTGTTCAGGTTTTCGATCCGCACGGGCGACCAGCACGCGCTGCGCGTGGCACGCGACAGCCTGTCGTTTCTCGAGTCGACTTGTTTTGCCAACGGGCATCTCCAGTTGATCGGCAACGCCGGCTGGCACGCTCGGGGAGCCGAGCCCATGGTCGCCGACGAGCAACCGATCGACGCGTCGGCGTTCGTGCTGGCGTTCCGCGCGGCCCACGACGCCACCGGCGATCGCCGGTATCTGGCTCGAATGCGCGAGTCGTTCGACTGGTTCCTCGGCGCGAATCGCCTCGGGGTCTCGCTGCATGACGACTCGACGGACGGTTGCCGGGACGGGCTCGGCGTTCTCGAAGTCAACCTCAACCAGGGGGCCGAAAGCGTGGTCTCGTTCCTTTCCGCCTTGATCGCGATGCGTGGCCTGGGCGACGACGGGCTCGACTGGAACGATGTCCACGAGACTCCGGCCGGATCGCTCGTCGGAGCGCTCGAGAGTGCCCGGGAGGCGCATCAATAGCATGCCATCGACGAGCGAACCGTTGCGCCTGACGAGGACGCCACACCGGTTGCTTCCCGACCCGACGCGGGTCATCACCCGGCCGTTCCACCCGAGTGACGTGGAGATCGCCAGCGGCGAGGCGTCCCGCATCAGGGCGATCCTCGACCGGGTCCTCGCGATCCCCACGGAGGATCTGCCGGCGATTCTCGAACGGCTCTGGCGCGAGTTCTCGTCCCGGCACCGCGACTTCGAACGGGTGCTCGACGAACACTACCGTCTGGTGTCGATCCACCTCGACCCCGACGAGCCGCTGTCGCGCGAACGACGCCTGCTGATCGGCGCCTACTTCACCCACGAGTACTCGATCGAGGGTGCGGCGCTATTCAATCCCTCGATCGTCCCGGCGCCGGATCAGTCCGGCTTGCCGCCGGGGGCGCTGCGCTTCGTCATGAGCACGCGCGCGGTGGGCGAGGGGCACATCTCGTCGATCGGATTTCGCGTGGGCGTGATCGGCCCGGCCGGCGAAATGGTCTTCGACCCGACCAGCCCGTTTGCCTTCACCGGAGCACGCACGCCGAACCCCGCGTACGTCAAGAGACTGTTCGCGGAGAAGCTGCGGGAGGTCGGCGTCGACAACGAGGTGTCCCGCCGGGTCCTCGCTCGCGTCCAGGAGCGATTCAGCACGGAAGAACTGCACGCGGCCTGCGCCGCGTCGAAGGCAGAGCGGGTGCCCGCCGTGTTGCGGTGCAAGACCCTCGACGTGATCCACTGGTTGGCGACGTCCAGCTATGACGTCGTTTTCCAGCCCGACTCATCGATCTCCGAGCGCGTGATCTTCCCCGAGGGCCCCAACGAGAGCCACGGCATGGAGGATGCACGCTTCGTCCGCTTCGTCGAGGAGGACGGTTCGGTGTCCTACTACGCCACGTACACGGCTTACGACGGGCACGACATCCTGCCCCAGCTCATCGAGACCGCCGACTTCCTGCACTTCGGAGTCCGAACGCTCAGCGGCAGTTGCGTCCAGAACAAGGGGATGGCGCTGTTTCCCCGGCGCATCGGCGGGAAATTCGCCATGCTCTCGCGCCACGACGGCGAGAGCCTCTATTTCCTGACCTCGGACAACGTCCGATCCTGGAGCGAGGCCAAGGAGCTTCACGTCCCGTCCAATCCCTGGGAGATCGTGCAGATCGGCAACTGCGGCTCACCGATCGAAACGGAAGCGGGTTGGCTGGTGCTGACCCACGGGGTCGGCGCGATGCGCTGCTACGCCATCGGCGCCCTGCTGCTGGACCTGGACGATCCGCAACGAATCATCGGGCAGCTTGCCGAGCCGCTGCTGGTTCCCGCAGCAGACGAGCGCGAAGGCTACGTCCCGAATGTCGTCTACACCTGCGGGGGAATCGTGCACGAGGGGCAGCTGGTCCTACCCTACGGTTTCTCCGACGTGGGCATTGGCATCGCCACGACGCCCATGGACGAACTCATGTCGCGACTCCGAGATGGATCCGCCGCGTAACCGATGGGCCGGGGGATCACGGAGTCTCCAGTACGTGGGTCCGTTCCGCCTGGGACAGAAGCCCGGCGTATTCGCTGAGCGGAAGACGACGGCGCCGGCCATCGTGTGTCGCAGCATCCATCAGCAGGGGCACACTCTCCTTGCGCCCCCGGGTCCGAGAATCTCACGCCTCGGTTCTTCTACCCTCCGTTCGGAGTGCAGGAGTCCCCTTGCCGTCGATAGCCCGAGTCGCAGCTCCAGTCGTTTCCGGAGTGTCCGAGATGGGCGTTCGCCGGCATCACGACGGCAGCGCACGAGCCAGCGCTCTTCCTGAAGCCCCGCTCGCACTCCCAGTTCCGACCGGAGGAGGCCAGGTAGCCCTTGGTAGGCACCTCGACGGCCACGCAAGAGTTGCTGCTCTTGCGGTAACCGCGATTGCACTCCCAGTCGCGTCCCGAAGAATCGAGAAAGGCATCCTGAGGTATCTCGAGAGCCAGGCACGACGTGCCAGTTTTTCGAAATCCTCGATCGCATTCCCAGCGGTCTCCGGAAGAGCCGAGATAGCCGTTCGCAGGCACCTCGACGGCTACGCACGACCGGTCGGCTTTCTTGAAGCCCCGGCTGCACTCCCAATCGCGCCCGCGCGAATCCAGGAAAGCACCCGGAGGTACTTCGATCACGGCGCATGTGTTATTGACTCTTCGAAATCCTCGATCGCACTCCCAACCGAGTCCGTAAAGGTCCACCAGGTAGGCGTTTTCCGGTAGTGTGATTGCGACACACGACTGGTCGACCTGGGTGTAGCCTCGATCGCACTCCCAGTCATCCCCGCCGGAACTCAAGAAAGCGAGGGGAGGTACGTCGACCACCGCGCAGGCCTGCTAGACTTTCCGGTAACCCCGGCTGCACTCCCATCGGCCCCCAGAGGGATCCAAATACGCATTCGGCGGCACCTCGACGGCCACGCAGGACTGGTTGACTCTGCGAAAGCCTCGATCGCACTCCCACCCGTCTCCGTAACTCTTCGCGTGAGAGTTGGGTGGCGCTTCGGTCGCGTCGGCCTGTGCGGCGACAAGAGTGGGCGCGATCCCCAGGAGCAGCGCGAGGGGCACCCAGTGAACGATCGACCGAAAAGGCCGCGCCGGACTCGACGGATCTTTCTGCATGAGAATGTCTCCTTCAAGACCCTCAAGATATGGAAGGAGCGGGTGGATCCGCCCCTCCCGAACGAGAGGATCTACCGCGGCGCGGGGGTGGCGGGAATCCTCTGGATGGTCGAGTTGGAGACCTCGCCACTCTGGACGTCAGGAGTACCCTCGACGACGGTCCCGAGGAGCTTCATGACTTCCGAGTACTGGCCGCGGCCGTAGGCCTCGGCGTTCTCACGCCGATCCCACAGGCTGATCGCGACGGCTTCTTTGTCACCCGTGGCAACGAAGCTGAACTCTTCCTTGAAGCCCGTCTGCTTCCGAAGCAAGGGAATGATGTCATTCTCCAGCGTGCGGGTGAACTCCCGGACGCTATTGGGTTGGAGTTTCATCGTGACCCAGCGTGCGAACATCGGGACCTCTTGGCCGAGGGGAAGATCGGCAGGTAACTCTCAAAAGTTAATCAGACCCTCTCGACTTCCTCAGTACTTAACCATAATAAGTGACTTCACTTGCTTCGTCAACGGGAATCTGAGAGAATGCCATGGGCTTCACTATTTTGAGTTAATTAGGGTCGAGAGCATCTTCTTTCGGATGGGCGGAGGCATCGGATGGACTTTGGTTCCGTGATACGAGGGCGGCTCGAGGAGTTGGGACTGGAGCAGAAAGACCTGGCTGCTGCCGCCGAAGTGACGGAGTCCTACATCTCCCAGTTGCTGAGCCGAAAGAAGGCGCCCCCGGCGCCGGACCGGACCGATATCTACGACAAGATGGAGGCGTTCTTGAAGCTCCCCGTCGACAGGCTCTCCAAGCTGGCGGAACACGAGCGCAAGGATGAGTTGAAGAGAGCTCTGGGCGACACGCCGGCACCTTTGCATGGGGAGGTCCGCGAGCTGATTCTCCGCAAGTGCGCCCCTTCCAAAGAAAAGCAGATCCGCGCGACCTTCGAGAAGGAGCCCTTCGGCGCTCTCGAGCACCTGGTCACGCAGAAGCTCCTGGACGCCGTCAAGGGCGCGGCCAAGAAAGAGCTGGAGAATGAAAGTTGGCTCCAGTTGGTCGCGAAACGCACCGGGCGCAGCTACAAGCAGATGCGTGTCCTCGTCCTCGAGTTCCTGGACACGGACGTGTTGACCGTGTCGGTCGACAACTGTGTCTCTTTCCTGGATCCGCTGATCGAAACCTGGGACATCGATCTGAACAGCTTCGCCATGGAGATCGTGCTGAATCAACGACTGGCTCCGGGCCACTCCCGCAGACTCGAGTTCGTCGAAAGGGAGCTGGACGAGCGTGTCGACGAACAGCCTGGATTGAAGGAGTTCCTCCGGAACCGCTCCCTCAGCGGTGACATCACCGAGGAGGAAACCCAGTTCCTGGGTTCCTTGCGGTTCAAGGGGAAGCGGCCGACGTCGCTCTACTACTATCGCGCGTTGCAGATCCTCAGAGATCCACTCCATTTCCGCAAGGAGTGATCTTGCGGCGGGCACCCTTCCGAATGGGGCCACGGAGAATCGGTAGTGTCAGACAGCAGCTGCAAGAGTCCTTCGGGATCATCGAACTGGAAACAGGCCGTGGCCCGGCATCGACAACCGGTCCTGCGCCGCCGTGCCTGGCACCTCGCCAACAGCCTGGCCCCTTACCTGGTCCTCTGGGGTCTCATGATCTGGACGCTGGACGGGTCCTACTGGATCACCCTGGCA
>JARRMU010000091.1:0-14895 GCA_037385645.1 Gemmatimonadales bacterium | reverse complement strand
GAACATGGACGTGGAGCTGATCACGCCGATCGCGATGGACAAGGAACTGCGCTTCGCGATCCGCGAGGGCGGCCGCACGGTCGGCGCCGGCGTCGTTACCGAAATCGTCGAATAAGATGGCGGACAAGATTCGGATTCGGCTGAAGGCGTTCGATCCCGCGGTCATCGACCAAACGGCCGCGGACATCGTTCGAACGGCCGAAAAGACGGGCGCCACGGTGAGCGGCCCGATCCCGCTTCCGACGCGGCGGCAGCTGTTCACGGTTCTGCGCAGTCCTCATAAAGACAAGAAGTCGCGGGAGCAGTTCGAGCTGAAGACCCACAAGCGGCTGATCGACATCTACGACACGCGGGCCCAAACGATCGATGCGCTGACGAAGCTCGATCTTGCGGCCGGCGTGGATGTGGAGATCAAGGTTCAATAGCGATGACCGGACTGATCGGGAGAAAGCTCGGCATGACCCAGATCTTCACCGAGGATGGAACGGCCGTGGGGGTCACCGTCCTCGAGGTGGGTCCGTGTCCTGTCGTGCAGGTCCGCACGCAGGAGCTCGACGGCTACAGTGCGGTCCAGCTTGGCTTCGGGAGCAGGCGGGAAAAGCGTGTGCGCAAGCCTGAGGCGGGCCATGCCGCCAGGGCGGGTCTCGACTACGTCCCGCAGGTCCTTGCGGAGTTCGAGCTGCAGAAGGGCCGAGAGTACGAGCCCGGAGAGCAGCTCACGGTCGACATGTTCGAGGTCGGGCAGCGGGTGAAGATCAGCGGCCACATCAAGGGGCGCGGGTTCCAGGGGGTGGTGAAGCGGCACGGGTTCGGAGGTGGCCGCAAGTCCCATGGTGGCTCTTCCATCCTGCGCTCGCCGGGGTCGATCGGACCGGGTACCGACCCGTCGCGCGTCATCAAGGGCCGCAAGATGGCAGGGCAGATGGGGAACACGGTGCGGACGGCGAGCAATCGACGAATCGAGCGGATCGACGCCGAGAAGAACCTCCTGATGGTACGCGGATCCGTGCCGGGTGCGCGCGACAACATCGTGCTCATCC
The DNA here is from genome assembly GCA_037385645.1 of Gemmatimonadales bacterium. GTDB lineage: Bacteria > Gemmatimonadota > Gemmatimonadetes > Palauibacterales > Palauibacteraceae. Next base: position 13,855 of record JARRMU010000091.1, on the reverse strand, counting down.
GGCCTGCGCGACGGGGGGACTGACGAGATGGAAGCCAGAGCCTACAAGACGGACGGCACGCCTCACGCCAATGGTGTCGAGCTGCCGGAGTCCCCGTTCGACGGGATCGTAAACGAGGCCGTGCTGCACGACGTCGTCACCGCGATTCGCGCCCGTAGCCGTCAGGGCACCGCATCCACCAAGACGCGCGGCTTCGTGAGCGGCGGGACCCGGAAGCCTTGGCGACAGAAGGGTACCGGCCGAGCCCGACACGGCACGATTCGCTCCCCGATCTGGCGCGGTGGAGGCGTCGTGTTCGGTCCATCGCCCCGCAGCTACGACCAGCGAATTCCCAGGACGGTGAGGCAGCTGGCCCGGCGCAGCGCGTTGAATGCTCGGGCGCTGGAAGATCGCGTCGTCGTCATCGATCCGCTCGAGATGGAGGAGCCAAGCACCAAGTCGATCGTCTCGCTTCTCGAGCAACTCGACGTCGGTTCTCAGAACGCGCTCTTTTTAACGGACGGCCTCAAGCGCCCGGTCTATCTTTCGGCTCGCAACATCCCCAACTCGCAGGTGCGGCCATGGGGGGGTGCTTCGGCGTACGACATCCTATGGGCGGACGTCGTCATCGTGGAAGCCTCTGCGCTCGCGGTAGAGGAGGGATCATGAGCCGCCGGCCGGGAGAGATTTTGCTCCGTCCCGTCATCACGGAAAAGACCTCGACGCTCCAGTATGAAGGGACGAACGCCGGACCCCGCGCCAGATATGCGGACGACGAGCGAGACGTAAAGCCCAAGTACACCTTCGAGGTGGCGGCGGACGCGACCAAGATCGAGATACGGACTGCCGTCGAGCGGCTTTTCGAGGTCAAGGTGGTGAGCGTGAGGACGATGAACTGTCGCGGGAAGGATCGGCGTGTGGGTCGCTCGGTCGGACGCCGGCGGCACTGGAAGAAAGCCATCGTCGAAGTAGGGGAAGGCGAGATGATTGACCTGTTCGAGGGGGTCTGAGGATGCCGATCAAGAAGTTCAGACCGGTGACGCCCGCTCGTCGGTTTCGCTCCGTGTCGGCGTTCGACGACGTGACCCGGACCGAGCCGGAGAGGTCGCTCACCGAAGGGCTCGCTAAGAAATCGGGGCGCAACCACCATGGCCGAATCACCATGCGTCGGCGCGGAGGTGGGCACAAGCGCCGCTACCGACGCATCGACTTCCGGCGAGACAAGGACGGCATCCCGGCGCGGGTCGCCCACATTGAGTACGATCCGAACCGCTCCGCTCGACTTGCCTTGCTCCACTACGCGGACGGCGAGAAGCGGTACATCGTGCGGCCCCGTGGCCTGGAGGTCGGCGACACCGTGTTTTCGGGATCCGGCAGCGACATCCGTGTCGGCAACTCGCTCCCCCTCCGGGAGATCCCGCTGGGCACGACGGTCCATGCGGTCGAGCTCATCCCCGGCAAGGGGGCCCAGCTGGCCCGCTCGGCGGGCACCGCCGTCCAGGTGGTGGCGAAGGAAGCCGGCATGGTCTCGCTCAAGCTCCCGAGCACCGAGGTGCGCATGGTCCGAGAGGATTGCCGGGCGACGATCGGCCAGGTGGGGAACGTGGACCACGAGCTGATTCGCTCCGGGAAAGCCGGCCGGTCGCGTTGGCTAGGTCGTCGACCCAAGGTCCGCGGCGTGGCGATGAATCCGATCGACCATCCGCTCGGAGGTGGTGAGGGGAAAGCCTCGGGCGGACGCCCTCCGGTCTCTCCATGGGGGAAGCCCGAGGGCCGAAAGACGAGAGTTCGCAAGAAGCAGAGCGACAAATACATCGTGCGTGGCCGCCGCCGGGGCAAGAGCACCAAGTAGAGGGCGTTCGATATGCCGAGAAGCGTGAAGAAGGGGCCTTTCGTCGACGAGAAGCTGCTCGAGAAGATCGAGATCATGAACAGCTCCGGCGACAAGAGAGTCATCAAGACCTGGGCGAGGGCGTCCACGATCAGCCCGGAGTTCGTCGGGCACACGGTCGCCGTCCACAACGGGAACAAGTTCATCCCGGTCTACATCACCGAGAACATGGTCGGTCACAAACTGGGCGAGTTTTCTCCGACACGTCTTTTCCGGGGACACGGAGGGAAGTTGGCCAAGGACCGACGGGTGGGGTTGTGAGGATGGGCTGCCGGCCAGCAGGCACGGATAGTTAGATGCAAGCGAGAGCGATTGCACGTCACGTAGGGATGTCGGCGAGGAAGATGCGCCTCGTGATCGACCAAATTCGCGGGCATGACGTGAACGACGCGTACGCGATCCTCCGGTTCTCGAAGAAAGCGGCAGCGCGGCCGATCGACAAAGCACTTCGTTCCGCGGTGGCGAACGCCGTCTACAAGGCCGACGAGGCGGGCGAGGTTCTCGACGTGGATGATCTGTTCGTTCGAGAGGCGTACGTGAACGAAGGCCGGACCCTACGCCGATACCGCGCGAGGGCATACGGCCGTGCGACGACCATTCGTCGACGGATGAGCCACGTGACCGTGGTCGTCGACACCAAGAAGGAGTAAGCGTGGGTCAAAAGACGCATCCGTACGGGTTTCGCCTGGGTGGCATCAAGCCCTGGAAATCGCGTTGGTACGCGCAGGGCACGGTCTTCCCCCAGCTCCTCGAGGAGGATGAGAAGCTTCGTCGATACCTGGGCGCGAGACTCGGCCATGCGGCGGTGTCCGCGGTCGACATTGAACGCAAGCCGTCGAAGATCGTGGTCACGATTCACACCGGCAGGCCCGGAGTCGTGATCGGAAAGCGCGGTGCGGAGGTGGATAAGCTGCGCGACGAGCTCTCGCTGCTCACCGATGCCGAGGTGTCGATCAATGTCGAAGAGGTAAAGCGCCCGGAGGTGGATGCGCAGCTCGTCGCCGACAGCGTGGCTCACCAGCTCACGCAGCGGATCAGCTTCCGCCGCGCGATGAAGCGCGCGGTGCAGGCAGCGATGCGCTCCGGCGCCGAGGGGATTCGAATTCAGTGCGGAGGGCGCCTGGCCGGAGCGGAGATCGCTCGCACCGAGGGCTACCACGAAGGCCGCGTGCCCCTGCACACGATGCGCGCCGATATCGACTACGCGCAGAAGACGGCCACCACGACATTCGGCACGATCGGCGTGAAGGTCTGGGTCTTCAACGGTGAGGTCGTCGAGGATCGCAGAGGGCAGACTTATACGGCCGGGGGGCGCAAGTAACCGATGCTTCAACCGAAGCGGGTCAAGTATCGCAAGCTTCAGAAGGGTCGCCTGCGTGGGGAGGCCACCCGGGGCAACAAGATCTCGTTCGGCGACTACGGGCTCCAGACGATCGAAAAGGGCTGGATCTCGAACCGACAGATCGAGGCCGCGCGTGTCGCCATGACGAGGCACATCAAGCGCGGAGGTAAGGTGTGGATACGGATCTTCCCGGATCGACCGATCACTCGCAAGCCCGCGGAGACTCGAATGGGCAAGGGTAAGGGGAATCCGGAGGGTTGGGTCGCGCCGGTGAAGGCGGGACGGATTCTGTTTGAGCTGGAGGGCGTCCCCACGCCGGTTGCCAAGCGCGCCATGGAGCTCGCGGCGGCGAAGCTGCCCTTGAGGACGAAATTCGTGATTAGAGAAGCTGACTGATGGATGCTGAGGCGATTCGCGAGCTTACCGACGAAGAGATTCGGGAGGAGATTCGACAAGCGGAGGAAGAGTTGTTTCGCCTCCGTTTTCGTAAGGCCTATCAGGAGTTGGAGAGCTCGGCGCTGCTAAGATCCCGGCGGCGCGAGCTCGCACGGCTCAAGACGATACAGCGTGAGCGGCAGCTATTGTCGCCGGAGAGTGCGGAATGAGAGCCGAAGCGGCAGACTCTGCGAGCCGGACGAAGGCGCGGCAGGGCACGGTCGTAAGCGACCGCATGGACAAGACCGTCGTCGTATCCGTGCAAAGGCGGCTGCCTCACCCGCTCTACGGCAAGAGAATCACTAGGCGTTCGCGGTTCTATGCACACGACGAGGCCAACGAGTACCGAACCGGGGATATCGTCGTCATCGAGGAAACCAGGCCACTGTCGAAGCAAAAGCGCTGGCGTGTGACTCGCCTCGTGGAGCGGCCGGAGTAGGACGATGATCCAGCAGGAGACCGACGTTCGAATCGCAGACAATTCGGGGGCCCGCCGGGCGAGGTGCATCCGTGTGCTTGGCGGATCGCGGCGACGGTATGCCCGACTGGGTGATGTCATCGTCGTCACGGTCAAGGACGCGATTCCGGGCGGCCTCGTGAAGAAGGGCGACGTGGTACGGGCGGTGGTCGTGCGGACCGCCAAGGAGACCCGACGGGGCGACGGCAGCTACATCCGGTTCGACGAGAACGCAGCCGTTCTCATCAACGACGCGGGCGAACCGCGGGCGACCCGCATCTTTGGGCCGGTCGCGCGCGAGCTCCGGGATAAGCGGTTCATGAAGATCGTGTCGCTGGCTCCGGAGGTGATCTGATGACGCGGCAGAGGGTGCACGTGCGCCGAGGTGATCGGGTGAAGGTGATCGCGGGCAACTACAAGGGTGTCACGGGGCAGGTGCTGAGCGTGATCCCGGCCGAGAACCGCGTCATCGTGGAGGGTGTGAACGTGCGCAAGCGACATCAGCCACCTTCGCAGCAGAACCCGGAAGGCGGAATCGTCACGTTCGAGGCCTCTATCCGCGGGTGAGGACCCGTATCGACACGGATGGAACGACGGAGCGCATATCCGTTCGGTCGGGCAACCCGATCCCGACGGCCGAGTAAGGACGAGAGGCGGCAGGTAACAGATAGATGAGCGAGAACGATTCCATACCGAGGCTCCGCCGGCATTACGACGAACAAGTGCGGCCGAGGCTGCAGGAGATCTTCGGATTCGACAACCCGATGGAGATTCCGCGGCTCGAGAAGATCGTCATGAACACCGGTCTCGGCGACGCGAAAGACAATCCGAAACTGCTGGATTCGGCGGTCAACGAGCTGGCGGTCGTTTCCGGCCAGCGTCCGGTCGTCACCCGATCCCGGAAGTCGATCTCGAACTTCCGGCTTCGTGAGGGTATGCCGGTGGGCGTCAAGGTGACGCTTCGCGCGGCACGCATGTACGAGTTCCTCGACCGATTTATAAGCACTGCCGTGCCGAGAATACGAGACTTCAGAGGATTCAACAGCCGCGCCTTCGACGGGCGGGGCAACTACACGGTTGGAGTACGAGAGCAGATGATCTTTCCCGAGGTCGACTACGACGAGATCGTCAGAATCCACGGGATGGACATCACCTTCGTGACGAGCACGAACAAGGACGACGAGGCACTCGTATTACTCCGCGAGTTGGGCATGCCCTTCCGGGGTGAGACTCCAGTAATCGTTTAACCCGGCGCAAGCCGCGGACTGGTTGGAGGCGATGGCGAGAAAAGCCCAGGTGGAGAAGGCAAAGAGAGATCCGAAGTTCAGCAGTCGAGAGATTCGGCGCTGCAACCGGTGTGGGCGGGCAAGGGCCTACATCCGGAAGTTCGGCCTCTGCCGCATCTGCTTCCGGCAGATGGCGCTGAACGGAGAGATCCCAGGTATTCGCAAGGCGAGTTGGTGAGCCAATGAGCTTGAATGACCCAATCGCCGACATGCTCACACGCGTGCGGAACGCCGGTCAGGCCGGACATCGCCGTGTGGACATGCCGGTGTCGAAATTGAAGATAGAAATCGCCCGCATCCTCGCGGAGAACCACTTCATCCACGAGTACAAGATGCTGGACGACGGCCACCACGGACTTCTGCGTCTATACCTGAAGTACACGGAGGACGGCCAGCCGGTGATCCGGTTCTTGGAACGGGCGTCGAGGCCTGGCCTGCGGCGGTACGTCGGTGCGGACGAGGTGCCGAGGGTCCTGTCGGGAATGGGAATCGCGATTCTCTCCACCTCGAGAGGTGTGATGACGGATCGAGATGCTCGCGCCGCGCGAATCGGCGGCGAACTGCTCGCTACGGTCTACTGATACCATGTCGAGAGTCGGCAAGAAGCCCGTTCAGATCCCCGATGGTGTCGAGGTAAAAGTGGACGGTCCGACCCTGCGTGTGAAGGGGCCGAGGGGCGAGCTTCAGCGCACGTTCGATTCCGACATGAGCCTCGAGGTACGGGATGCGGCGCTGATCGTGAGTCGACCTACGGATCAGGGTAGGCACCGGGCTATGCACGGTCTCACCCGAAGTCTCGCGGCCAACAAGGTCGAAGGCGTATCGAAGGGGTTCGAACGCACGTTGGAGATTCACGGCGTCGGGTACAGGGCGGAGGCACGTGGAAAGGAGCTCGTCTTTCACGTCGGCTACAGCCACCCGGTCGAGGTGAAGCCACCGGAGGGAATCGAGCTGGCCCTGGAGTCGCCCACTCTGGTTCACGTGCGGGGAATCGACAAGCAGTCGGTCGGTCAGGTAGCGGCGGAGATTAGGGCCATCCGCCCGCCCGAGCCCTACAAGGGCAAAGGGATACGCTACCGTGGGGAGTACGTGCGGCGTAAGGCCGGCAAGGCGACGGTGGGCGGCCTCTAGCCCGCCGCCGAGGAACTGGGGTTCGAATGACGCAGAACGACAGGACCATTGAGCGTCGCCTCAAGCGGAGGCGGCGACACTACAGCATACGGAAGAAGGTCCGGGGCACGGCCGGTCGGCCGCGCCTGGTGGTGTTTCGCAGCCTTCGTCACATGGAAGGGCAACTCGTGGACGATGATCAGGGGCGAACCCTCCTCGGCGTCTCCACTCGTTCCGCGGCCGTGGATGCTTCCGAGCGGACGGGCGACGAGGAAGCTCCCGATCTGGGCGGATCGAAGGCGAGACAGAGCTACGCGGCGGGACAGCTTCTGGCGGAGCGTGCTCTCGAGGCCGGCGTGAGCGAGGTGGTCTTCGACCGGGCCGGATATCGCTTCCAGGGGCGTGTGAAGGCGTTCGCCGAGGGAGCCCGCGCGGGTGGCTTGCGCTTCTAGGGGGGAAGGAAACTGATGGCAAGAGGAAGGCGTCGCGAAGAGGACAACATTCGCGAGAGCGTCATACATATCAACCGCGTCTCCAAGGTCGTGAAGGGTGGCCGCCGTTTCTCCTTCACCGCGCTGGTCGCAGTAGGTGACGGGCAGGGCAAGGTCGGAACGGCGCTTGGGAAGGCGAACGAGGTAGCCGAGGCGATCCGCAAGGCGATTGAACAGGCGCGCCAGTCGATGAACGAGGTCCCGATCGTCAACGGGAGCATCCCGCATGAGACGATCGGCCGGTACGGTGCTGGCCGCGTGCTGTTGAAGCCAGCCGGACCCGGTACGGGAGTGATCGCGGGCGGGCCAGTTCGGGCGGTGCTGGAATGCGCCGGCGTCCAGGACATCCTGACGAAGAGCCTCGGCTCAAACAACCCGATCAACATGGTCCGGGCGACGATGGCAGGTCTCGAAGGGCTCGTGACTCCCGAGCAGATCGCTCATGACCGAGGCGTCGACATCGAGGTGATTCGGGAGGCGATGCGTGCCTAGGCAGTTACGGATTCGTCAGACCAAGAGTGGCATCACGAGCCAGCGTGGGCAGCGTGAGACATTGCGCGCGCTCGGGCTGCGGCATCATCAGGATGTGGTCGTGAAGCCAGATCACCCGGCGATTCGTGGAATGATCGGTAAGGTCCGTCACCTGGTTGTCGTGGAAGAGCTGGACGGAAGCGATGAGTGAGAAGAAGGTCAGCCTATCGGACCTGTCGCCGGCGGCCGGAGCCCGCGGGCCGCGAAGGCGGGTGGGCCGAGGTCCGGGCTCCGGAAGCGGCAAGACGTCGGGCAGGGGTCACAAAGGCCAGAAGTCGAGGTCCGGAGGGTCCATTCCAGCCTGGTTCGAAGGCGGGCAGATGCCGCTCTATCGCCGGGTCCCGAAGAGGGGCTTCAAGCCGCTTCGACGGGTCGAGAACCAGACCGTGAACGTGGGTCAGTTCGAGGAGCTCGAAGAGACGGTGATCTCTCCCGAGGTAATGCGATCGCACGGACTCGTAGGCTCGCTGCGGAGGCCCATCAAGGTGCTGGGCGATGGGAATCTGGACCGCGCGATCACGGTCCAGGCGCAGGCGTTCAGCGCCACGGCCCGGCAGAAGATCGAGCAGGCCGGGGGCAGCGCCCACTTCGTCGCCGTTGAATCGGGTAGCGAGCCGAGCGACTGAGAATGGCCAACGGTGCGAGCGCCGCGCGCGCGATCCCGAGGATCTTTCAGGTTCCGGAGCTCAAAGAGAAGATCCTCTTCACGCTCCTCTGCCTCGCGATCTACCGGCTCGGTTCCCACATCACGACGCCTGGCGTCAACCTCCGAGCGCTGGAGCAGCTGGCCGGGCAGTTTCAAGGCACCCTGTTCGGCATCTACGACATGTTCGTCGGGGGCGGGCTCCAACGCGCGACGATCCTCGCATTGGGGATCATGCCCTACATCTCCGCGAGCATCCTGTTTCAGCTTCTCGCCGCGGTCTTTCCGACCATCGAGAAGCTCCAAAAGCACGAGGGCGAAGAGGGACGCCGAAAGCTCACTCAGTGGACGCGCTACACGACCATCGTCCTCAGCATCATGCAGTCCTACGGCTATGGCATCTTCCTCGAGTCTCAGCCCGGCGCGGTAATCGCCCCCGGTTGGGGCTTCCGACTCACCACCGTGCTGATGCTCACGACGGGGGCCGTCTTCGTCATGTGGCTGGGCGAACAGATCACGGAGCGCGGGGTCGGGAACGGGATGTCTCTGCTGATCTTCTTCTCGATCGTGCAGCGTTTCCCGGGCGCGACGTTCAGCACGCTCGAACTCTTCCGTGCGGGCGGGATCAGCCTATTCCGGCTCATCGCACTCGTCGCCGTGCTGATCGCGATTATCGCCGCGGTCGTGGCCCTGACGATGGCGGCACGTCGGATCCCGGTGCAGATTCCGCGAAAGGTCGTCGGAAGGGGCAGGATCCGAGAAGGTCAGCGCTCCTTTATACCTCTGCGCTTGAAATGGGCTGGCGTGATGCCGATGATCTTCGCGCAGTCCATCATCATCGTCCCGGGCACTCTCGCCGCCTTTACCGGAAATCCGGGGCCCGGAGCGACGGGCGTTTCCGGGTTTCTGTACGATCTCAGCCAGATCTTCCAGATCGGCTCACCGTGGTACTACCTGACGTATGCAATCCTCATCGTGTACTTCACGTACTTCTACACGTCGATCATCTTCAACCCCGTGGACCTGGCCGAGAACCTGAAGCGGCAGGGCGGCTTCATCCCCGGAGTCAAGCCCGGCGCGCAGACGGCAGAGTACATCGACCGAGTGCTCACGCGCGTGACGTTGCCCGGCTCTATCTATCTTGCTCTCATCGCCATCCTGCCATTCGGGATCTTCGCGTTGTTCGACATTCAAACCTTCTTCTTCGGCGGCACCTCGCTCCTGATCGTCGTCGGCGTGGCGCTCGACACGGTTCAGCAGATGCAGCAGCATCTGCTGCTTCGGCATTACGAGGGGTTCATGAAGAAGGGAAGGGTCAAGTACCGCGGCCGCCAGCGCTACATGTGATGGGGCGCCTTGACTGAGGGGCGTGAGGTTTTCAGCGCGGCGAGCGCTGCCGGTTCGCATGGAACACGGACGATGAGGTTGGTGTTCATGGGGCCGCCGGGGGCGGGGAAGGGCACGCAGGGTGAGTTGCTGGCCCAATATATGGGAATCCCTCGCCTTTCGACGGGGGAGATGTTACGGGAGGCCCGCGCGAACCGGACGGAGCTCGGGCGCCGGGCGCAGGCGTACATGGACTCGGGTGACCTCGTTCCGGATGAGGTCGTTCTTGGCCTCGTCGCGGAGGCTCTGGACAGCACCCGGGCGCAAGAAGGCTTCATTCTCGACGGCTTTCCGCGAACGATCGCGCAAGCGGAGGGGTTGAACGAGATCCTGGACGCTCGGAGCACGCCGCTCGATGGCGTGATCCTTCTGGAGGTGCCCGAAGAGGAACTCGTTCGCCGACTCACGGGCCGGAGCGCCGACGAGAGTCGCACGGACGACGATCCGGAGACTGTGCGTCGGCGCCTGCAGGTCTACCAGGCGGAGACTGAGCCGGTCATTCGGTGGTACGCGGAGCAGGGCGTCCGCCTGATCGCAGCGGACGGGGTCGGATCCATCGACGACATACAGAGCGGCCTTCGCGGGCTGCTGGATTCGTGATCAGCCTGAAGAGCGCTGCCGAGATCGAGGCGATCGGCCGGGCAGGAGCCATCGTGGCGAACACTCTCGACCTCGTGGCGGAGCGCTGTCTTCCCGGCGTGTCGACGGCGGAGCTCGATCGCGTCGCGGAGAGTCGCATCCGGGAGTTTCCCGGCGCCGTCCCCGCTTTCAAGGGACTGTACGGTTTTCCGGCGACGCTGTGCACGAGCTTGAACCATGAAGTGGTGCACGGGATTCCGTCGGCCGATCGCGTCATGTCGGCGGGCGACATCATCAGCGTCGATGTCGGTGTTCGACTTGACGGCTACTATGCCGACGCCGCGGTGACCGTGCCCATCGGGGAGGTGGATCTCGAGACGGATCGACTGTTGAGCGTGACTCGGTCGGCTTTGGAGACGGGCATTCAGCAGGCTCGCCCTGGCAACCGAGTCGGAGATATCGGAGCTGCGGTTCAGGCGAATGTGGAGCGAGAAGGCTTCAGCGTGATCCGGGAGTTGGTGGGACACGGCGTTGGCGCCGCGCCCCACGAAGAGCCTCAGGTGCCGAACTACGGCCGCGCCGGTCACGGGCTGCGCCTGGAGCCAGGCCTCGTGATCGCGATCGAACCGATGGTAAACACGGGTAAGCGACATATACGAACGCTCAAGGATGGGTGGACGGTCGTGACCGCCGATGGGTCGCGATCGGCCCACTTCGAGCACACCGTCGCGATAACCGAAGCCGGTCCCAGGGTGCTCACCGCGGCGCCCGTGACGACGATGGTCGACGGAGAGAGGTAGCTTGGCGAAGGAAGAGCCGATCCAAATGACCGGTGAGGTCGCGGAAGCCTTGCCGAACGCGATGTTCCGGGTGGAGTTGGAGAACGGCCACGAGATCACCTGCCATGTTTCTGGGAAGATCCGCATGAACTACATCCGGATCCTCCCTGGCGACAAGGTGGCCGTGGAGCTGTCGCCGTACGACCTGACCAGGGGACGGATCACCTACCGGTATAAGTAGCTCTGGAGCGAGGTCGCGGTTAGTTGAAATGACGAGTCAACAGCGCTATGTTTCACGGCTTCCCTGGCGACGCATCGTCGTGGGTCGGTCGCGGACGCGGCCTGTTGATCAGTAAAGGAACCTGGATGGACGCTGGCAGGCTCGGGCGAGCCGAGCCGTGTTCGGATTCCAGGAGGGGGCTCGGGGATCAGATGAAAGTCCGGTCGAGCGTAAAGCGGATTTGTGAACACTGCATGATCATTCGGCGTAGAGGCGTCGTAAGGGTGATCTGCAGCCGGAATCCGAAGCACAAGCAGCGACAAGGATAGGCTGAATGGCACGAATAGCGGGCGTCGACCTTCCGAGGGAAAAGCGCATCGAGGTTGGGCTGACCTACATCTTCGGAATCGGTCGCTCCTCGGCTCGCGCCATTCTCCTCGAGACCGCCGTGAACCCGGATGTCAGGGTACACGAGCTATCCGACGAGGACGTCAACAAGCTCCGCCGCGTGATCGAGAACCGATACAAGGTGGAGGGCGCGCTTCGGACGGAGGTGTCGATGAACATCAAGCGGCTGATGGACATCGGCTGCTACCGCGGAATCAGACACAAGCGCGGCCTGCCGGTGCACGGCCAGCGCACGCACACGAACGCTCGCACCCGGAAGGGTCCGCGGCGAACGGTGGCCGGCAAGAAGCGGCCGCCGCCGAAGAAGTAGGAAGCGGTTCGCGCGAACGCGCGTGATCGCGAGGAGCTGAGGAATGGCAAAACCGCAGGGATCGGGTCGCAAGAAACGTCAGGTCGAGGCCGAGGGAATCGCTCACATCAAGGCGACCTTCAGCAACACGATCGTGACGATCGCGGACATGAACGGCGACACTGTCGCCTGGTCCAGCTCCGGCAAGTCGGGCTTCAAGGGGTCGAAGAAGTCGACGCCGTTCGCCGCGACGATCGCGGCTGAGAACGCGGCCAAGGAAGCGGTGTCGCTCGGAATGAAGCGCGTTCACGTGCGAGTCCAAGGGCCGGGATCCGGTCGCGAATCGGCGATTCAGGCCCTGCAGGGAGCGGGCCTTACGATCCGATCGATCAAGGACGTCACGCCGATCCCTCACAACGGCTGCCGTCCGCCTAAGCGACGAAGGGTTTAGCAGGAGATCAGATGGCGCGATATACGGGTCCGTCTTGCCGGCTGTGCCGGCGCGAAGGAGAGAAGCTTTTCTTGAAGGGCAAGCGCTGCTTTACCGAGAAGTGTGCGATTGAACGACGTGCGTATCCACCCGGGGAGCACGGCACCGGACGCCGGCGGCGCCGGCAGTCGGAGTACGCCGTTCAGCTGCGAGAGAAGCAGAAAGTCAAGCGCATCTACGGACTGGCGGAGCGGCAGTTCCGCAGCCTGTTCCGCAGCGCGGCGCGCATCCCCGGCGTGACGGGGGAGAACCTTTTGGTCGCGCTCGAGAGCCGGCTGGACAACATCGTATACAGGCTGGGCTTTGCGCCTTCTCGCAAGACCGCTCGCCAGCTCATCCGGCACCGTCACGTCCGCATCGATGGAAACACGGTCGACGTGCCCAGCTTCTCGGTGATCCCCGGGCAGGAGATCGCGCTGACTCCGGCTGCGGGCGAAATGCCGGTGGTCAAGGAGGCAGTGGCAGACAAGAAAAACCGAGATCAATTGTCGTGGCTCGGAGTAGATTACGAGAGCCTAACCGGCCGTATGTTGGAGCGACCGGCTCGCGCCGACATCCCGCTGGCCGTCCAAGAACAGCTGATTGTCGAGCTCTACAGCAAGTAGGCGAGGTCAGATACATATGTCTTCAGCATCAACTACGCTAAGCGGTTTGGTATTGCCCGAGACCGTCGAGGAGACGAAACGCTCCGAAGACGGCGCGCGGGTCGAGTTCGTTCTTCAGCCACTCGAGCGTGGGTTCGGGCATACGATCGGCAACTCGATCCGTCGAATTCTCCTATCCTCGCTCCCGGGCGCGGCCGTTTGGGCGTTTCGCGCCGACGGTGTACAGCACGAGCACCAGACGATAGATGGCGTGGTGGAGGATATCGATCAAATCATCCAGAAACTGAAGAAACTCGTGCTTCGTCTGGATGACGACATGGAGGAGGCGAAGCTGGAGTTGATCGTCCGGAAGGCCGGGACGATCAGCGCGGATCAGATCACGGAGCATGCCGGGGTCACGATCATGAACCCGGAGCTCGTCCTCTTCACCCTTCAGGAAGATCTGCCGGAAGGCCGTCCGCTGCGTATCGACCTTTGGGTCAATCGCGGCCGGGGGTTCCTGATGGCCGATCAGCACGTGAAGCCCGAAGAGTTTCCCGTGGACATGATCACCATCGACTCGATCTACAATCCGGTTCTGAAGGCAAACTTCACCGTGCACGAGACTCGAGTGGGCGAGCGCACGGACTTCGATCGGCTCGCGATAGATGTCGAGACCAATGGTGCGATCGACCCCGGAACGGCGCTCCGCCAGGGGGCTGACATCGCGCGTGCTCACCTGGGCTATCTGACGCATATTGGCTCGGCCGACCGGTTCATGGGCGAGCCGGCGACGGATGGCGAGAGAATTGGCCTCCACGCCGTCGAGGACGAGCTGCAGGGCCTGCTCGAGACGCCGCTCGAGGCGTTCGAGGAGATCTCGGTCCGCAGCCGCAACACCCTGGACAAGGCCAATATTCGCACGCTGGGGGACGTGGCGATGCGAAGCCGCGAC
>JARRMU010000090.1:9411-20769 GCA_037385645.1 Gemmatimonadales bacterium | reverse complement strand
CACCGCTTCCTCGGGGTTCACGTACCAGACGGTCCCACCGCCCGGCACCACGGGGACGGTGGTCGTGAGGAGCTCGCGGCGCGCGACGAGCACGCCAGGGGTCGCCGGTCCCCCGATCATCTTGTGAGGGGAAAGGAAGATCGCGTCCTTGTAGGCCTGGTCGGCTCCCGCGTTCGGCGAGCCCATCCGCACACGAACGTAGGGGGCTGCCGCCGCACAGTCCCAGAACGAGAGCGCGCCGTGGTGGTGGAGGAGCTGCGACACGGCATCGACGTCCGAAAGGATCCCGGTCACGTTCGAAGCGGCCGAGAAGCTGCCGATCTTGAGCGGGCGATCCTCGTGGCGAAGGAGCTCCGCTTCCAGGTGCTCCAGATCGATCCCGCCGTCCAGATCCTCGTGGATCGTGACGACGTCCGCGATCGACTCACGCCACGGGAGCTCGTTCGAGTGATGCTCATACGGACCGATGAAGACGACAGGTCTCTCGTCCGGCGGGATCAAATCCAAAAGGTGGTAGCGTGCGGCCAAGTCGTTCGGCAGCCGGAGGTTAAGGATTCCGATCATCTTGTCGATCGCACCCGTGGAGCCGGAGCCGCAAAAGATCACGGCATGCTCCACTCCGGCTCCGACGCAGCGCCGGATGATCGCCCGCGCGTCCTCCCGGAATCGCGTCGTCTGTAGGCCGGTTCCCGAGCTCTCCGTGTGCGTGTTGGCGTAGAGGGGGAGCACTTGGTCCCGGATGAAGTCTTCGATGAAACCGAGGGAGCGTCCCGACGCCGTGTAGTCCGCGTAGGTGACCCGTCTCGGGCCGTAGGGCCCCGGCACCGCCTCGTCCGCTCCGATGAGAGAGGAGCGAATGAGCTCGATCAGCGCTTCGCCCGTCTGCGAGGTTAGCTCGGACACTGTGCGCCAGGCTCCTGGAGGCGATGGCGGCTCACACACGTACCATTGGTTTCGACCCACGCTGCTGAGTATGGGGTACCCGGCGGCCCCAACCAAGAGGGTGCTCCGCTCCAGCACGGTCCAGGCCCTTCCTGTCGCGCGACCGACGGTGCATCCTTACTGCATGGAGACCACGGCAGACGTCACGCGCTACGAGAGGATCCTCGGTTGCCTGCTGGGTGGAGCGGTCGGGGACGCTCTCGGTGCGCCGATCGAGTTCCTCACGCTCGAGGGCATCCGGGAGGAGCACGGCCCGGCGGGCGTGACCGGATTCGAGGTCGCCTACGGCCGTCCGGGAGCCATCACGGATGATACGCAGATGACGCTCTTCACGGCCGAGGGATTCCTGCGCGCCCAGAACCGGTACACGCAGACCGGATACTGCAAGCCTCGGGTCGTCATGCACCGCGCCTACCTTCGCTGGCTCCACACACAGGGAGTACCGGAGGATGAGCTCCGCGATGAGGAGCTCGGATCGCCGCTCGACGGCTGGCTCGTGGAGGTGGCGGACCTGCATGCGCGGAGATCGCCGGGCAACACGTGCCTGAGGTCACTACGAAGCTGGAGATCTCAAGGTCTGGGAGAGCCGGCGCAGAATGGCAGCAAGGGGTGTGGCGGAGTCATGCGGGTCTCGCCGGCCGGGTTGTTCGCTACCGATCCCTTCCGCTTCGCTTGCGAGACCGCCGCCCTCACGCACGGACATCCAACGGGCCTTCTCGCAGCCGGAGCTTTCGCGCTGGTGCTGAGTGAGGTTTTTCTGGGGCGTTCTCTTGAGGCGGCGATCCAGACGGCGCTCTGGATGACCCGCGGAGCGAAGGACAGTGCGGAGACGCTGGCGGCGATCGAGGCGGCGGTCGGCTCGGCGGCCGCGGTCCAGGAACGTCCCGCGCTCGAGGCCGCGTCGGGCTCGGCGTCAGCATCGGAGGCGGTCGCTGGCCTCGGAGAGGGTTGGGTGGCCGAGGAGGCTCTCTCGATCGCGCTCTACTGCGCTCTGACAGCCGCCGATTTCCGCTCCGGGGTCCTGGCCGCCGTCAATCACGGTGGGGACAGCGACTCCACGGGTGCCCTGGCCGGAAGCCTGCTCGGCACTCTGCTGGGGCCATCGGCGATACCCGAAGAATGGCTGGCCGAGCTCGAAGCTCGGGACGTCATCGTCACCGTGGCCGAGGACCTGGCGGCGCACTTCGCCGGGTTTCCGAGTGCCCGGTCCGTACCCGACTACGATCGCTATCCTCCTTCCTAGGTGGTAAGGTCTCGACCGGCTCGGGCATCCTGAATGCGTGAGCTTACGTGCCCCTCGACGCCGCGCGCTGTCCTGCCCGTCAACGGGTCGTTCGGCGCCCCCCTCCGCCATCGTCCTCGCCACCGCGCTTCTCCCCGCCTGCACTTCCACGGTCAGAGTCGGTCAGTTCAGGGAGTTCGCCGATATCGGCGTCGCGTATGTCGATGCCGCGGACGCCTTCCTGGAGGAGGCCGGTGATGCCGCCATTGATGCCGATTCGCACGTGCTGATGGTGGCGAGGGAACGACTTCCCGATGCTGCCGAGCGAGCGAAGGACCTCGTCGAGTCCAACGGATTGCTCAGGGAGCGTCTCGGCCTGCTGTCGGAGCTCCGCCTGCACGGTCACCTCTTGCGTGCCTACTTTCTCGCTCTTGCAGCCCTGGCGGAGAGCGATGCACCCACGGAGATAGGCGCGGCGACGACGGAGCTCGTCACGTCGCTCGGCACTCTGGACGAGGGGATCCGGCGGGCGAGAGTCGGAGGCCGGGAGGTGGCCGACTTCAGCGGGCCGGTCGTCGAGGTGGCTGTGGCTGGCTTCCGGCACGCCGCGCTGGAGCGCGAGCTACGCGCCCATGCACGGATCATCGAGCGCGAGCTGGATCTGCAACAGGCAGCGATGCGTGCGATCGGCGAGCAGATGCGAACCGATCTGGAGGTCGTGCTGGCTGGTCTCGAGACGACGGAGATCGTCCGACCCTTCCGCGGCAGCCGTCAGCTCCCGCGCCGATGGCCCACCAGCCGGAGGGAGATTCTCAAGGCAGCGGCTTCGGTCGAGTCGGCGGATGCCGCGGCCGACGCTGCGGCAGGGCTGAAGGCCTCCTTCGTGAAGCTCGTCGAAGATCGGCTCGGCATCTCGGACCTGCAGGCGCTCATTGACGATATCGACCGCATTCTGGACCTGATCGAGAGCGTGGCGAGACCGGAGGAGAGCTGACTTGGGTCCGTTCGAGATTCGAAGGCAGACCGTGTCCGAGCTCCGAAGGGTCATTCTCGCGATGATGTCCGCGGAGTGGGATCTGGCCCTGGAGGGGCGATCGGAGGAAGAGGTGATGGAGGCTGCCCGCAGCCTGCTCCAGGCCCAGAGGGCGCGCCTTCGCCTCGGGAGCGCAGAGCTGAGGGAGATCCGGGCCGAGCTGAGGGCGAACGAGGAGGCTCTGGAGCGGGGCAGGGTGGCTCTCGAGAGCGCCCTGAAGGATCTGCACGCCATCCGCACGGTCCTGGATGCGGTGGCGGGATTCCTGAGGATCATTGGACGGGTAGTGCCGCTGCCTGCCTAGGACCTCGGGTGCCATCAGATCGGGGTCGTCCGTGGCGTGAGGCAGGCGGAAGGGGGGGCGGAATCTCCGCCCCCCTTTTGGTCGGTGGTGGCGCCTAGCCGAGCGAGCTCAGGGTCCGGCGCACGGAGAGCCGGGGGCGCGCACGGCGGTGTCCGTCTCGTGCCCGTCCTCGAAGAACTGCTCGTCCTCGGTGGAGCCGGCGAGGGCACCCAGCGAGGAGGCTCCTCCCGTGATCACCTCACTCACGGCGTCGAAGTAGCCGGTCCCGACCTCGCGTTGGTGCCGGGTAGCGGTGTAACCCGCCTCCTCGGCCGCAAACTCGCGCTCCTGCAATTCGACGTAGGCCGACATGCCGCGCTCGCCGTAGCCGCGCGCGAGCTCGAACATGTTGTAGTTGAGCGAGTGGAAACCGGCCAGGGTCACGAACTGGAACTTGTAGCCCATCGCCCCGAGCTCGCTCTGGAACGTCTCGATGGTGGCGTCGTCCAGATTCGCCTTCCAGTTGAAGGAGGGCGAGCAATTGTACGCCAGAAGCTTATCGGGGAACCGATCGTGGATCGCGTCGGCGAAGCGGCGCGCCTCCTCGAGGTCCGGGTGCGCGGTCTCGCACCAGACCACATCGGCATACGGCGCGTAAGCAAGACTCCGGGCGATCGCCTGGTCGATGCCCGGCCGCACCCGGAAAAACCCTTCGGGCGTCCGCTCGTCGTCGACGATGAATGCGCGGTCGCGCTCATCGACGTCGATCGTCAGCAACCCGGCGGCGTTTGCGTCGGTTCGGGCGATCACGAGGGTCGGGACCCCGAGCACATCCGCGGCCAGCCGAGCAGCGATCAGCTTGTCCACAGCGTGCGAGGTGTGAACGAGCACCTTGCCGCCCATGTGCCCGCACTTCTTTGCCGACGAGAGCTGGTCCTCGAAGTGCACTCCGGCCGCGCCGGCCACGATCATCGCCTTCATCAGCTCGAATGCGTTCAGCAGGCCGCCGAAGCCGGCCTCGGCATCGGCGACGATCGGCTGAAACCAGTCGACGCTGGTGTCGCCCTCCGCGAAGTGGATCTGGTCCGCTCTCTGGAGTGCGTTGTTGATGCGTCGAACGAGTGCCGGGACCGAGTCGGCGGGATACAGAGACTGGTCCGGGTAGGTCGCGGCAGCCAGGTTGGCATCGGCCGCTACCTGCCAACCCGAACAGTAGATGGCCTTCAAGCCAGCCTTTACCTGTTGCATCGCCTGGTTCCCGGTGACCGCGCCGAGCGCACAGACATAAGGCTCGTCCTGCATGTGCTTCCAAAGCTTCTCAGCCCCGAGCCTGGCCAGCGTGTACTCGATCTGCACGCTGCCGCGCAGCCGCAGCACGTCGGCCGCCGAGTAGGGCCTCTCGATCCCTCTCCAGCGGGGGTTGCCTCGCCAGTCTTTCTCCAACTTCTCTACGGCGTTCGCCACCATGGTTATCTCGCTCTGCGGGTCGTGATATCCTTACCGGGAGACGGGTCACTCCTCGTGCCTGCGGTCCAGCCTTGGGTGGGCGTTGTTGCGCCGGCGGGGCCGCGGGCCAGTTCACATACCGGCCAAATCCGAACTCATGCAAAGGAAAGGTCGAAACTCCTCTTCCGTGAACACCGCCTCCGCGTCGGCGGCGGCCGCTGCATAGCGGTCGATCTCGGCCTGCACGTCCGCCTCTGGGCGGCGTTGCATCGCCGCGCGAATCTCGCCTTCGATCTTCTCGAGCTCGTCACGGAAGACCTCTCCGACGAGCTCCGGGGTCACCCGTCGTCCGTCCTCGAGCTGTACCTGGTGACGTAGCCATTGCCACGTCTGAGCTCGGGAGATCTCCAGCGTCGCCAAGTCCTCCATCAAATCGTCCCAGGCCACGCAGCCGATATCCTGGTTCCAGCCCTTTTGATAGCCGATGCCCACACGCACGTTCTTGCGCAGCCCATCGATGGTCTTTGGAGGGGTGGACTCCGGCAGAAGCTCGGGGCGGTCGTCTATGTCCGGCACGATGTCGAGCTGGTTCTCCCGCGGGAAAGCAGCCAGCGCCGGGCCGATAAAGTAAGGGTGGGAGACCCAGCACCCGTCGTGGCCGAGGCTGAACTCGAACTCCTTGTCCTCGACCACCTTGCGGGTCTGCTCCTCCCTCAACTCCTGGGTGCTGCCAGGTGTGAACGCCGCCATGCCTCCCATGGCGAACGCACCGTGCCGATGGCAGATCTTAATGAGTCGCATGGCGTAGTTCTTCATCCACGGGCGGTTCAGCGAGATGGAGCCCCGGTCGGCCATGACGCGGTTCGGGTGCTCCTTCAGGACCTTGATGTCGCTGAAGATCTTGTCCCATCGTCCCACGTTGAGCCCGGCGGCGTGGTCACGTAGCTCGTAGAGGATCTCCTCCATCTGGAACGCCGCCGGTAGCGTCTCGATCAGAAAGGTGGCCCGCAGCGTCCCGATCGAAAGGCCCAGCTCCGTTTCCAACAGCGTGAGCAGTCGGTTCCACCACCGCGCCTCCAGGTAGTGCTCGACCTTGGGCACGTAATACTTGGGCGAGAGCGCCAGGTCCATCAGACCGCCGGAGACGGGCTCGCCATCCACCTGCAGGTTCGATTCATCCAGGTGCAGCCCTCGGCATCGCACCATGAGGAGAGGCATGTCGTCGGCATCGAGCGCGTAGAGCTTCTCCGGCTGGTCGCCGGCGGCCGGCTTCAAAAACGTGAGCGTGCCGCCCGCCGCGCCGACCAGGTTCTCGACACCCTGCATGACGTTTGGCCACGACGGCTTCATGGAGTCCTCGAAGTCGAGCATCGCGGCGTCAGCTCGCGTGCCCGCCGCGGTCCGGCTCAGCATGTTGATCACCATCTTGGCGTCGCTGACCGGGCCCGTGATCTCCACTCGCCGGACGAGCAGATCGTCGGGCAGAGGAGCGACCTTCCACTCTCCGCGCGCTCGTTCGGCCGCATCACCCTCGAGGTATTCGGGCACGGCCCCCTCATCGAAGCGCCGCTGTCGCACAGTTCGCGCCTGAAGCAGCTCCTGCCGTTCCTCCTGCAGAGCCGCATGGAGGCCCGCAATCAGGGAGACCGCGCCCGGGGTCAGAACACGCTCGGCCTGCTCTGTCCACGCCGCCGCGTTGATCACGACGCCGGGGGCGAGTCCCTTCTGCTCTACCGCCTTGGCGTAGGTCGCTGAAGCGTCCGTACTCCCGCCGGTGGGTGGAGGTGTCGCTGTCGCCATATGGATTTCTGCCTTCTCATGTCTTGATGCCGTCCGCCGGTGGGCCGGGGCTTGACTGCCCTTGCCGGCACTAAGGGCGACCTTGGGGATCGGAATACCATCGGAATATAGCGACTCTCGGGCGTCCTGCTGAGGGAGGCGCAGTAGAGTTCGGGAGCCCGGTCATCTACCTTCTGAGCCACCAGTCGAGTCGGAATTGAACCTCCGCGCCAGGGGACGGCGGCACGTGATACGAACCGGGATAATCCTCGTGTTGGCGACTGCCGCGGGCGCCGTGGCGATGCCGGGCGACGCGCGCGCCCAGGCCGGTGGGCTCTCCCCGGCTTCGGCTGGCGGCCAGGACTGCCGAACTCTCATCGCCTTCTCGTCGGATCGAACGGAGGCGCCCGGGATCTACGTCATCGATCCCGACGGCGGTGATCCGGAGCTCGTGGCGTCCGTGCCGGGGGCGCTTCAGGTGGAGTGGTCGCCGGACGGGAAGCGAATCGGATTTCTGTCGGTGACGTCAGAAGACGAAGAGCTGTTCGAGCCGTTCTCGGCTCTGAGGTTCCATGCCTTCCTCTACACGGTGAAGCCGGACGGCAGCGATCTGGTAAGACACGGCACCTACCCGATCTCCATGGGTTTCTCGTGGTCGCCGGATGGTCGGCGGGTGGCGTTCGCTTCGGCTCTGGAAACGGGTGGGGCCACGTCGATCTACGTCGCCGAGCTGGACGGGGGTGCGTGGCAGAAGCTGACCGACGTCGAGGGGAACTACATGTTCCCGGAATGGTCAGCCGACGGAGAGATGATCGCCTTCGCCGCCCGAAGAGGCGACAAGACGTCGCTTCGGGTCGTCACCCCGGATGGGCGGGAGGAGAAGGCGGTCGTGGAGGTATCCGGATCGAGGGCTTTCCGGATGTTCCGGCCGGTCTGGGCACCTGCGGGACGGATGGTGGCGTTCGCCGAAGGGCGCGCCGTGTTTATCGTGAACACCGTCGAAGGCGAGCCACAGCAGATCGCCACGGGACCTGGCGAGCCTCATGGCTGGTCCCCAGGCCAGCGGTACGTGCTCCTCGGAGAGGGGGCCGAGGGTCGCGGACGGGTGTTCGTCATCGACCTCGACACGTTGGAGGAGAAGACGTTGGCCAGCGACGCGGGTGTCGGCGGGGCCAGCTCTCCCTCGCCCCGATGGGACCGCGTCGCCTACACGGCGATTCCGAACGAACAGGCCGACGTGTTCATCGTCGGCATGGACGGCGGTCCCGCCGTCAACCTGACCGACCATCCGGCCAACGACTATTTTCCCACCTGGTCGCCCTGTCTGGGCGGAGGATAGGCGCGAGGCCCGGCGCCGAATCGCTCCGGCGTCGCGCGTCCATCCGAGCCTGCACGCGGCTGCGCTTCCTGCTGGCCACGCGATGCGTCGCTGCCCTGTCGTAGCTTTAGCTGACCCCGCATGCTAAAACTCTCATCGGAGGCGCGGGCGGAGGACACGGTCACACGGCCGTTGAAACAAGAGGAACCAAGGGCGATGAGCGGAAAGACGATGGAGACGACCTCGACGGCCGACAGGGCCGACCGGACAGCCGAGTCCAAGAGCCCGACCTGGATCTGGTCCTTCGCCGAGGGCGACGGGACGGATAAGCGCCTTCTGGGTGGAAAAGGCGCCAACCTCTGCGAGATGACCCGGATCGGCATCAACGTGCCGCCGGGCTTCGTCGTCACCACGGAAGCTTGCCTGGCCTACCTGGAATCTCCGCAGGCCGGCCTTCCGGCCGGAGTCATGGACCAGGCGCGGGAGCAGATGGCGCGGCTCGAGGCGGCGACGGGGAGGCGGTTCGGAGGCACGGACGAACCTTTGCTCGTCTCGGTGCGCTCGGGCTCGGCCATGTCGATGCCGGGGATGATGGACACCATCCTCAATCTCGGCCTCAACGAGGAAAGCCTGGGCGGATTGATCGAGCAGACCGGCGATCAGCGGTTCGGTTACGACGCCTATCGCCGCCTCATCCAGCTCTTCGGGAAGGTCGCCCTCGGCATCGGGGATGAGCACTTCGACGAGCAGTTCGATTCCGTAAAAGAGCTGGCCGGCGCCGCCGCCGATGTGGATTTGCAGGCCGAGGATCTCGAGGAGATCGTCCGGCGCTTCCTCCAGGTCGTACGCAAGCACACGGGCCATCCGTTCCCCTCCGATCCCTACGAGCAGCTCGAGGTCGCGATCAAGGCCGTGTTCGACTCGTGGATGGGGCGGCGAGCCGTGGATTACCGCCGCGAATTCGGAATCACCCCCGACATGGCCAATGGTACCGCTGCCAACGTTGTCGCGATGGTCTTCGGGAACATGGGATCCGACTGCTCGACCGGTGTGGCGTTCACCCGAGACCCCGGCACGGGCGAGAACGAGCTTTACGGCGAGTACCTGGTCAACGCCCAGGGTGAGGATGTGGTGGCGGGGATCCGCACGCCGAGGCCGATCCGCGAGATGGCCACCGAGGCGCCAGAGATATTCGCCCAGCTCCAGGAGCTGAGGCACAAGCTGGAGGAGCATTACCGCGAGGTGCAGGACTTCGAGTTCACGAACGAGCGTGGAACCCTGTACTGTCTGCAGACGCGCAACGGGAAGATGAACGCGAGCGCCCGCGTGAGAACCTCGGTCGAGATGGTGCAAGAGGCCCTGATCAGCCGTCAAGAGGCGCTCCTTCGCGTGACGCCGTCGGATCTCGAACAGATCCTCTACGCCAGAATCGATCCGGATTACGAGGGCAGCCCTCTGGCCGCGGGGCTCGCCGCCTCGCCGGGCGCCGCCTGCGGAGAGGTGGTGTTCGATGCCGATCGGGCCGAGCTGCTCGGACGGCAGGGAAGGAAAGTGATCCTGGTGCGGGAGGAGACGAAGCCGGAGGACATCCACGGCTTTTTCGCGGCCGAGGGGGTGCTCACGAGCCGGGGCGGCGGCACCTCGCACGCCGCCGTCGTCGCCCGCGGGATGGGGAAACCGTGCGTGGCCGGAGCGGAAGGCCTCATGGTCGACGAGGAGCGTGCGCAGGCGATCGCGGGCGAGATGGTGGTGAAGGAGGGCGACACCATCACGATCGATGGAGCGACCGGCCGCATCTATCTCGGTGACGTCCCCACGGTCGAGGCGGAGTTCTCCGAAGAGTTGGAGACGTTGCTCTCCTGGGCCGACGAGGCGGCCAGGCTGGAGGTGATGGCCAACGCGGACACGCCCGAAGACGCCTCACGAGCGATCAGGTTCGGAGCCATGGGGATCGGTCTCTGTCGGACCGAGCGGATGTTCAACGCGCCGGAGCGACTGCCGCTTGTCCTCGACATGATCGTTGCGGAGGACGACGAGCAGCGGGCCGCGGCCCTGGCCCGGCTCCTGCCGATGCAACGGGCCGATTTCCGCGGGATCTTCGAGGCGATGTCTCCTCGGCCGGTGACAATCCGACTCCTGGATCCGCCGCTCCACGAGTTCCTCCCCTCCCAGGAGAGGTTGGAGGAGGAGATCCTTCATCTCCGTCAGCTTCGTGACGCGTTGCGCGGCATGGACGTGTTCACGAGCACCATGAGGGTTTTGGAGGCGGACGCACCCGAGACGGCGGTCGCGTTCGCCGATGGCCCGAAAGAGCTGACCGACGTGAGACGCGTGGACCGCGTAATCGCACGGAAGGAGTCCCTGCTACGCGGTGCGCAGGCGCTGCGCGAGACCAATCCGATGCTGGGGCACCGCGGCGTGCGCCTGGGCCTCACGTATCCGGAGATCTACCAGATGCAGGTCAGAGCCGTCCTCGAGGCGGCGGCGGAATGCCTCAAGGTGGGAGTCGAGGTTCATCCTCAGATCATGGTGCCACAGGTGTGCACGTCCCAGGAGCTGATGAGGGTGAAACGGTACGTGGAGGAGGCCGAAGCTGCCGTGAAGGCGGATTACGGGGTGGAGATCGACTTCGCCTTTGGCACGATGATCGAGGTCGTCCGGGCTTGCCTGCGCGCGGAGAGTCTGGCCGAGGTAGCGGATTTCTTCTCTTTCGGGACCAACGACCTCACGCAGGCCACGTTCTCGTTCAGCCGGGAGGATGCCGAGACGAAGTTCCTGCCGCTGTACAACGAACGCGGGATTCTGCAGGACAACCCGTTCGAGGTCCTGGATCGAATGGGGTTGGGGCGGCTGATGGCTATCACGGTGCAGTGGGCCAGGACAAACAAGCCCGATCTAGAGGTAGGAATATGCGGCGAGCACGGCGGACATCCCGACTCGATCCGCTTCTGCCACGAGATCGGTCTGAACTACGTCTCCTGCTCTCCGCCTCGCATCCCGGTCGCGCGTCTGGCAGCAGCTCACGCCAACGCTCAGTCTGCGACGAGATAGACCTCGTCGTGCGCGCGGACCCGCTCATCCACGTGGATGGCGATCTCGCTCCCGGCGGCGGCGCTCTCGACGGGGCCGTGCTCCACCTGTAGCGAGGTCGCGGTCTGCTCGAAATCTGTCGTGTGACCGCGGAAGTGGATCGTGTCCCCCACCGCGAGATCCGCGACGAGCTTCACGACTCCGACGTGAGGCTTGTCGAAATAGTGCGTCACCGTCCCGATGAGTTGCTCCTCCATGTGGCCTCCTCCGGCGGATGTCCGATTGATATCGAATCTTAACATTGG
>JARRMU010000090.1:0-9346 GCA_037385645.1 Gemmatimonadales bacterium | reverse complement strand
GCGTCGACCCACGCGGCTGGCTAAGATCGACAAGTCCGGCGAGCGGATCGCGCCCGAAGCGCGCCGCTGGCGCCGTTCAACAAGGGCCGACAACTGGCGTCCCCACTGGAGCGAGTCCTTGGATCTCGACATCCCGCGTGAATTCGAACAAACCCGGCTGCGAGCGCACGAGCTCTACCGGGAGCATGTCGGCCCGATGTGGGCGACGATGCTTCGGACGATCGGGTTCGATCGGGGGTGGGTCCGGGGTAAGGGACCCTACCTCTGGGACGAGGAAGGGGCGCAGTATCTGGATTTCATGAGCGGGTGGGGGGTGTTCAACTTCGGGCGGGCCCATCCCACGATCAATCGGGCCCTTACCGACGTCCTGGCCGCCGACCTCCCCAACTGGGCGGCCTTCGACACTCCTCCGCTCGCCGCCCTCCTGGCTGAGGAGCTCACCAGACGGCTCCCGGCCGGGCTGGATCGAGTCTACTTCTGCAACTCGGGCACCGAGGCCACGGAGGCGGCGATCAAGTTCGCTCGCGTCGCCACGGGCAAGCATGGCATGGTCTACCTCAAGCGCGCGTTCCACGGCTTGACCACGGGGGCACTGGCCCTGAACGGGGATGAGGCCTTCCGTAAGGGTTTCGAGCCCCCGCTGCCGACGGGCGTGGAGGTCGAAATCAACGACCATGCCGGATTGGAGCGAGCGTTCGCCGCCGAAGATATCGGGCTGTTCATCTTCGAACCGATCCAGGGAAAGGGCGTCTACATCCCCGAAGACCACTTTCTGCGCAAGGCTGAGGAGCTTTGCCGGCGCCACGGCGCTCTGTTCGTGTGCGACGAGGTGCAGACGGGTTTGGGAAGGACGGGGAAGACGTTCGGGTTCGAGTGGGTCGAGGGTCTTCAGCCGGACATCGTCCTGATCTCGAAAGCCCTGTCCGGCGGTTACGTGCCGGTCGGCGCGATGGTCACGAGGACCGACGTGCACGACGCCATGTTCTCGTCGATGGATCAGGGTGTACGGCACGCCTGCACCTTCGGCATGGGAGATCTGGCGATGGCGGCGGGCTTGGCGTCGCTCCGGGTCCTGGATGAGGAAGATCTCGCCGCGAACGCGACGCGCATCGGGGGGATGATCCGGGAAGGGCTCGAGGCGATGATGCCACGGTTCGACTTCATGGCTGCCGTCCGGCAGCGCGGTCTGATGATCGGCATCGAGTTCGGCGAGCCTCGGACACTCGGCCTTCGCGGCGCCTGGGCAACCACGCACAGGATCAGTCCGGACCTTTTCCCTCAGGCCGTCGTCATCCCGCTCCTCGACGACCACCACATACTCACTCAAGTGGCCGGCCACCACATGGATGTCGTCAAGCTCCTTCCTCCCCTCAACATCACGGAAGCCGACGCAGAGTGGTTTCTGGACGGCTTCGAGAAGACGATGGAGGCGCTGCACAGATTTCCCGGACCGGTGTGGGAGCTGGTGAAGAAGCTCGGAAAGCATGCTGTGGCGTCCAGGTTCTAGCCGCGTGGGCGAAGCGGATCGCCACGTGCTCGATTGGGGAAATCGGGCCTCCGTGCGCCTCGGGCGGCGCTTTCGGAAGCCTCTCGCCTGGGGGTTGGTCCTCTCAGCCGGCCTTCACCTCGCCTCCTATCCCCTGCTCGGCCTGCTGAGTATCCCCGGACTCCCCCGTGACAGGGCGCCCCGGTGGTCGGTCGCCAGGCTGGAGTTGCCTCCGCTGGTGAAAATCCCCGAGCCCCCGGAGGTCGTGGCTCGCCCGCAGCTACCGCTCCCGCCTCCGGTCAGCTTCGATGATGACCTGAGAATCCGGGCTTCGGTCGCGGCTTCCGGAGCGATGGTGGACGTGGGGCCGCCCCCGGATGTGACGGTGGCCGATGCCGATGTGGGCTTCGTGCGCTACGATGTCCCGCCGCTGCTCGGCAACCGCGACCAGTTCGGACAGGTGGTGTGGTACTTCTATCCGCTGGAGCTCCAGAGGGCCGGCGTCGAGGGGGCCGTCGAGCTCGCGATCTTCATCGACAGGGAAGGACAGGTCTCCGACGTCCGCGTGGAGGGCTCGAGCGGGTGGCCACGCATGGACGAAGCGGCGCTGCAGCTGGCTCGCCGCATGGAGTTTCTTCCGGCGCTCATGCGCGATCAGCTGGTAGCCGTCTGGGTGCACCAGCGTGTCTGCTTCCTTCTCCCGAAGAGAGATCCCGCCATGACCCCGGCCGCGGCGGCAGTCGCGGGCAGGACGGTCGATCCCTGCGCGCGGTGACGGAGCGCCGCTGCTGCAGCGTTTCCTACAGACACCTCGTCCCGGGGTCACTCCGTGCCGGCGTTCCGGCGCTCTAGAAGCAACTCGACCGATCGTTTCGGGTTGATCAACCGTCGCCGGCCGTCGTCGCTCTCGTCGGCTGCCTCCTCGATGAGGGAGATAACCTCCGGAGGCGTGAGCGACGGGTCGAGGGCGATCAGCTTTGCGGCGAGGTTCACGACGTTGGGCGCCGCCATCGAGGTGCCGGAGAATGGCAGGCGCTCCCCGCCCGGGATATAGCTCTCGACCTCGAAGCCGTTCGAGTGCACGTCCACGGTCGGCCCATAGCTGGTGAAGCTCGTCTCCTCGCCGGCCTGATCCACCGCGGCTGCCGTGATCACGTTGGGAAGCTCGATCGATGACGGGATGAACTCGTCGAAGGTCGCGTCTGTGTTCGAATTGCCGGCCGCCGGGACGAAGAGGACCTCGGGCGCGCTCTTGAAGGCGCGCTCCATCCCGTTGATCATGATGTCGAAGACTTCGCGAGCCATCGCCTTCCGCTCGTCGGAGTCCGACCCGATCCCGTTGGCTGCGAACATGCCCTCCAGCTCGGGCGGACTGAAGCCCCAGCTCATGTTGACGACCCGCACGCCGTGGCGGCGCAAGTACGCCATGATGTCCGTCATGTTGGCGACCCAACGCTCCGCATCTTCCTTGAACATCGGGGGCGGGATCATCTCGTAGGGGAAGGCCTGACGCACCACGAGCACGCGCGCCGCCGGGTTCTTCTCAACCGCGATGCCTGCCACGTGCGTCCCGTGCGTATAGATGGCGAACAGGCCGAGCTCTTCGATGAAGGGCTTCACTTCATCGGGCTTCATCCCCGACATCTGCTGCTTGAGAGCCAGCGATTCCGGGCTGTCGATCCCGGCCTGGAGATCGTTGAGCCCTTTGATCTGTTCCGTCATCTCAGGGAGTCGTGCCCGGGCTGTCTCGGCTAGCGGGTAGAGCGCTCCCGTCGTCTTCGTGCCGTCCCACTCGAAGGCGATCCCGTGGATGTCGTCCACGAACCCGTTGCCGTCGTTATCCAAGCCATCGAGCTGCTCTGCCTCGTTGCGGAACATCCGATCGCCATACACATCGGGGTCCACACCGGTGTCCCAGATTGCCACCAGCACCGGCTGGACGTCCGCGCTCGCGCTGAGGTCGACCGACCGGGCTGCCCAGATGTCGGGCTTCTCGACCCGGTTGCTGTCGATGTATGCCTTCAGGACGCTGACGATCTGTTCCCGGTAGGGCAGCACCACGTCCAGGGCGGTGCGCATGTTGATCAGGCCGTCTGCCATCTCGCCGTCGATGTTGCCGGTCTTCTCGACCGACGGGTCCATCTGGTTCTGGATGATCCCGAGGAAGAGGTTCTCGCCGATGATCTCCATCGAGCCCTTCATCGCCTCCACGTCATCCTGCACCACGTCCCACGGCAGCTTCCCGACGGACGCAGCAAAATCGGCTTGAAAGGCTGCCTGGCGCGCCGGATCGTCCGCGGGCGCCGCCTTCGCCGCGTGCGCGACGGCGTGAACCACAAGGCCGGACATCAGCTTCGCGGCTGGCTTGTCCTCCAGCTCGCGGATCTTGTCGCTGTACGCGAGCGCCTGGTCGAACTCGCCGTTCAGCAGCGCGAAGCTCTGGAGCAGGCTGTAGAGGGTCCTCAGCGTCGCTCGGTCCTCGATCTCGTAGGTGGCGAGCACCTCCTGGGCGTCTGCCGCCACGCGCTCCGCGAAGGGCATGAATGCCTCGCTCGACGCGAACAGCTCGCTCGGGATATAGCCGATCTCGTAGGTATGGCGGGGCATATCGTCCTGGGAGCGGACGACCTTCCTTTCCCCGTCGTCCTGCCCGGCGGCGCCCGCCGGGAGCGCCAACAGGGCGGCCGCAAGCAATGGGATGGCGTGGAGCGTTCGTGCGGCGTTCACTCTGTACTCCTCTCGTCGTCTCGATGGTACATGGCGTCAGCTTCAGTTCGAGTACTCGGTCCACTCCGGCTGCCGGCGGTCGGTCGTACAGTCGCCCCTTCCTCGGGACCGAGATCCTCCGAGCCCGATACCCGTCGCCTGCGCCACGTTCCGAACAGGGCGGTGAGCAGTCCGAGCAGAATCTCGTCCGCGAACGGCACAAAGTCCGGGAAGACCAGATCACCCATGAACAGGATGGCCGTGGCCAGGAAGAGATAGGGAAAGCGAAGTCGCGAGGCGTAGCGTACGACCAGCGCACCGACCCCGATCTTCTTCCCGCTCACTCCGGCCCACCGAAGGCGGCTGCCCGGGGTGTCGTCACTCGCTTTCGCCCTCCATGGGGGCCTCGTCCTCCATGGCGGCCGGCGTATTCGAGTTCCAGATGTCACGCACGATCTGCCAGGAGCCGTCCGGCTGCGCCTTCCAGATCGCCACGTACTTACCCTCTTCGGTGACGGTGACGTCCGAATCCTCGAACGTGCCCGTGAACAGGTAGGTGCCCCAGTCGACGGCCATGTCGCCCATCAGATAGTGGCCCTCGGTATTGCTGCTCAGGTTGGCCGTCATGATCTCGAAGTCCGCGGCCGCGTCCGCCACGATGGCCGCTCGCCCGACAAGGGAGGCGGCGTTGGGTGGCATCGAGACGGCGTCGACAGCGTAGAGGATGCCCATGGCCTCGGCGTCGCCGGCGTTCGTCGCGGCATCATAGGCCTCGTTCATCGCGGCGAAGTCCGGCATCCCGTACTCCGATTCGGTTGCGGTCTCGGTGTCCCGGGGCTGGCAGGCCGCGAGCATCAGGCCGGCGATTATCGCGAACGGGGCGGTGAAGCGGGTTTTCATCGGATCCTCCTGCGGGGCTCGAGGGACGGCGTTGTAGCTAAGGAAAGATGGGGAGATCGCCCCGCTCGAGTCCAGGTCAGACCTCCTTTTCCTTCCACTTTCCGCGGCGAAACAGCAGGATGCCGACGACCGCCGAGAGTGAGTAGGCGATGGCGATCGCCCAGTAAACGCCCACCGGCACTTGCGATAGGCTCCGGGCGAGTATCCAGGCGAGCGGAAGCTGGAAGAGCCAGAAGATGACGAAGTTGAGCTTCGTGGGAGTGGCGGTGTCACCGGCCCCGTTGAAGGCCTGCAGCATCACCATCCCCCACGCATAGAAGACATACCCGTAGCTGATGATCCGCAAAGCGCTGGTTCCCGAGGCGTGTGACTCAGGCTCCGAGATGAAGGGTTCGATGATCTGGGACGCGAAGGTCACGAACAGGACCGTAATGGCCGCCATGAACAGCATGTTCCAGGCTCCCGTGACGTAGACGGCCCGTTCGGCTCTTTCCGGCTTCCGTGCCCCGAGGTTCTGTCCAACCAGCGTGGCAGCCGCGTTGCTCAGACCCCAGGCTGGCATGATGATGAAAATGACGACGCGGATCGCTACCACGTAGCCGGCGAGGACGGCGGTGCCGAAGCCGGCCAGGATTCGGATCAGGCCTATGTAACTCACCTGCGAGACGAGCAGCTGTCCAACGCCGCCCACCGAGATGCGGAGGAGGCGCCACACGATCCCCAGATCGAGGCGGACGTCTGATCCCGCGACCCGAAGGCGCCGACCGCGGGAGAGGCCCCAGAGCTGATAGGCGACGCCCGCACCGCGTCCGATCGTAGTAGCCACCGCGGCGCCAGTGAGGCCGAGCTCCGGGAAGGGCCCGACGCCGAATATCAACAGAGGATCAAGGACGATATTGATGCCGTTGGCCAGCCATACGGATCGCATCGCCATCGCCGCGTCTCCCACTCCCCGGTATATGGCATTGTTCAGGAAGAGGAGGACGATGACGCCCATGGTGCCGTACATCACGCGGGTGTACGTGGTCCCGATCTCCACGGTTTCCGGCGTGGCTCCCATCGCGCGAAGCAGTTGAGGTGCCCATATCACGCCGGCGGCTCCGAGGATGATCGACGTCGCGATCCCGACGGCGATCGCCTGCACGGCAGTCCTGGCAGCGGCTCGCTCGTTCTTCTCGCCGAAGCGACGGGCCACCATGGCGGTCGTCGACATGCTGAGCCCTATCGCGATCGCGTAGATGATCTCGAGCACGGACTCCGTGAGGCCCACGGCGGCGAGCGCCTCGCCTCCCAGCCGTGCGACGAAGAAGGCGTCTGCGACCGCGAACGCGGATTCGCCAGCCATCTCCAGCACCATCGGGATAGCCAGCAGCGCGACGGCACGGTTCAGGCTGCCCCGGGTGTAATCCCTGTCGCTACCGCTGAGCGCTTCCCTGATGGACGCCCAGAAGGTCGAAGGGCGTCTCGGAGGATCGGCGGGGGATCCGGTTCTCAATCGCAGCGTCCAGCTCACGTGTCTTTGATCGGGTCCGCTACATCGGATCCGGCGAGGTGGCTAGACTAGCCCCCTCACCCGCCGTCGGCGAATCCGCCTCGCTGGCAGGTCTTGAATTTGCATTCCTGAAGGTGGGCCTTACGCTCCGCGTGACGATCTCCAGGAGAGGTCGCGAGGAGTGCACGCAGTCGTGACCCCAAGATTGAAACCTTCAATTCCTGTGGCCGCATATGGTTACAAGACCTTCGGCAAATCGGCGAGGGTCGATGTGGCGCAGAGGGGCCCCAGGATAGACGGGATCACGGAGATCCCGGCTCGATACTTTTTTACGAGCGGGCGCTCGAGGTCGTAAATGAGCGAGAGACGAGTCCAGGAGCCCGATTCGATGGACCGGCTCATGGAGCTGCAGTCCCGACTTCGGGAGCTTACCGAGGCCAAGAAGGCCAAGTGGCGAGAGCTCGGAAGACCGCTTCCCGATGGCTCCTCATCGGAGCGCCCCGACCCGCCACATCCGGACGCCGGACCGGTTGGACAGAACGGAGCAGGGCTGAGGGCCTCGGATTTGCCCGACGCCCGTGCCGGTGATGCCAAGGCGCCCGGATCTGAGGCCGCATCCCCTCTGGAGCCCGATGCCGTCTCCACGCCTGTCGCTGCCTCCGAGATCGCCCGGGAGAAGGTCGGTGAGCAGCCGGATACGGCTAGCGGTGCGGTCTCCGCCCCGACGGACAAGCGTTTTGCCAGGCGGCGGGATGTCAGCTCCGAGTGGGCGTGCCGAGCGAGTCGGAAGCTAGAGGAAGCGGGTGCGTACGCTGCTGCGTTCTGGCGCCAGGCCGTCGCACAGGTCCGTGATCTGACCGGCGGGCTCGGAGCGCGCAACGCCAAGAAGAAGCCGCGGCCCGGTGACCCGATTACGGCGGAAGAGCTTATCGACGACCGCAGCTTGGGAGCTCGCCTCCTGGGCGCCGCCGTCTTCTTCGTGGGCCTCGTGGCGATCGGCGCTGTGGCCCTCGTCCAGCTCGGCAAGCTCCAGATCCCCTGGCTGGACGACAACGCGCTGCCTGCAGCAACGGCGACCGCCCGATCCGTTGGCGATGCTGCAAGCGGAGCCTCGCTTACAGAGGAGTCATCGGGGGAGCGTGGCGCCGACCGCGCCCTGGAGTCCGGGCCCGACATGCAAGCCTCGGAGAGTGGATCGGTGATGGATGTCGGGGCGGGTTCCTCGCAAGGCGCATCTGCGAATCTCGAACCGGAGCCGTCGAGCGAAGCTGCAGGGAGCGCAGCGGGCGCGAGCGAAACCGCCGCGAGAGAAGTGCTCGAGTTCACACGTCTTCAGGGAGAGCTCGCGTTTCTTATCGGGGAATACGAGATCGTGCGGGCTGCATTCGAGAGCGGTGAAGCGGGTTGCGAGGAGCTGAACACACATTACACCAGCATCGACAGCACACACCTGCTCATGTCACGGGTCGTCGCACGCTGGCGCGAGGTGCCGTACCGTCACGTGAAGGCGTACGAGGAGATCTCGGGGCTGGTCGACGGTACGCTCCGACACTACGCGGCCAGCGGCTGCGGACTCGATCCTGCCGAGCTCCCTGGCGGCGAGTAGGTCGGATCGCGCCGCGGGCTCCCATCGGAGCCCCGCGACCAGCCGTCGCTGTAGGGCTACTCTCGCTCTTCCTCTTCGTTGCCCTCGCCGAAGATAATGATGTGGGAGAACAGCTCGCCCGAGTTCATCACCCACGGCATATCGCCCTGACGCTCAGTCGGGAGGCCCATCTCCTCGGCGGTCCCATAGGGCGTGAAGATGATCCGAAGCCGGCTGGCCTCGTCGTTTAGCTGTCCCGTGGCCGGATCGTAGCTGCCCGTCGGCCCGTCGATCACGTGAAGCGCGGCCGGCTGCTCGGGTAACACGATGCTGCCGGCCTTGACCTCCTCTTCGAGGCGCCGGTCTCTTTCCGCCCCTTCCAGGCCCTCCCTACGCAGCTCTCGGTTGCGCGAGAGCAGGGCATGAAGCGCCTCGGGATAGCACACTACCCTGAATCGGTCGTCGCCGAGCTCGTCCGCGATACAGATCATGCCGTTGGCGCCCTCGCGAAGATCGGCCTGCTCGCCCGACTCGTTCCAGCCTATCACCCGGGCACCGGCCCGCATCTCTTCGGGCAGCGGGAGCGTGGCCGCCGCGACTTGTGCATCTGCGGTCGGTGTCTGCGCGAGCGCGGGCGGCCCGACGATCGGCGAAACGAAGATGAGCGAGGCGAACCACGTTGGAAGTCGAGGGGCGGAGCGCATGTTGACCTCCGGTCGTTCTCGGGACTCGTACTCCTCCTGGCACCGCGACGATGGCGGGAGGATGAGGCCCGCGCGGCGCGTCTGCAACGCACAAGCCACCCAGCCCGGATCCCGCCCATCAGCCGACGACCGCTCATCCGCCACCCCGCGTCTCCTGTTACCGGGTGTCTTCGAAGGTCGTCAGGAAGAGGGCGTCAGCGACCAGCGCGTCGCGCGCAGCTCGGACCGAACCCGAAGCGTTCCGTGTACACGAAATCGACATGGCGCGCCGGTTTCGACAGGCCTTGGAGGATCGGGAAATAGAGGATGAAGCCAACTACTAGACTTGCATTCCTGTTCGTCGCTCTTATCACGTCGAGCATTTCAGCGGTCGCTCCGGATGCGTTCGGCCAGGCGCCGCCCGACTCGCTGCAGCCCGCGACCGCTTCCGTCCCGGCCGCGGAGGAACAGGCGGAGGAAGCCGCACCGGCTGC
>JARRMU010000089.1:0-11378 GCA_037385645.1 Gemmatimonadales bacterium | reverse complement strand
GTGTGTACGGTATTGGATGAAGCCGCTTCCCATCCGCGGCCGAGGAGCCGCCGAGAACCCTCCGAACCGCTTTGTCCCTATCCGTGTCGAGCGCGATGGCGCGAATCCTGACGATCCCCTGCCCCGAACCCGTTTCTTCCGCGACGACGCCCACTCGATCATCGCGTACAACGACAGCCCGGACGTGGGCTTCAAAGCGAGCATCAATCCCTACCGAGGATGCGAGCATGGGTGCAGCTATTGCTACTCGCGTCCGAACCACGAGTACCTCGGGCTCTCGGCGGGCCTCGATTTCGAAACCAGGATCTTCATCAAGGAGGATGCGCCGGGCCTGCTTCGCCGGGAGCTCTCGTCCAAGCGGTGGAAGCCGCAGCTGAGCCGCGCACTTCCACGCCCGAGCGCAGGCTCGAAGCGATCCGCAAGCTGGCCGCTGCCGGGATCCCGGCGGGCGTCATGGTGGCGCCCATCATCCCCGGTCTCACGGATCACGAGATGCCCGACATCCTGGCCGCGGCCGCCGAGGCAGGCGCCACGCGGGCCGGGTTCATCATGCTGCGTCTACCCTGGACCGTGGCCCCGCTCTTCGAGGCCTGGATGGAGAGACACTTCCCGGAGCGGAAGGAGAAGGTCCTGAATCGCCTGCGCGATCTGAGCGACGGAAAGCTCTACCAGGCGCAGTTCGGACGCCGGCAACGAGGTGAGGGGCCGTTCGCCGAGCAGCTCCAGCAGATGTTCGGGATCGCCTGCAACCGGCTCGGCCTCTCCAGGAACGCGCCGCCCTTATCTACCGTTCACTTCCGGCGGCCGTCTCTGGGCGGCCAGCTCGGCCTGTTCGACGTCAGCTGAGCGCGTCGGCGAAGACGTTGTCGAGTACCGAGACAGTAGACGAGGCTACCGCTTGCTGCGGCTGATGAGATCCCTACGTTGAGCAGGACTACCCGAGACCCCGAGCCACTCGTCCGCAAACGGAGATCCGATCGATGCCTGCCTACGTCATCCTCGACATCGATGTGAAGGACCGGGATGCATTCTCACGATACGTCCAGGAGGTCAGCCCCATGCTCGCGCGTTGGGGCGCCCGTTACCTGGTGCGCGGCGGGGATGTGAAGGTCTTGGAGGGAGAGTGGGACCACCACACGGTGGTCTTGCTCGAGTTCCCATCCCGGACCGTGGCGGAGGAGTTCTACGAATCCGAGGAATACGCCCCGCTGCTCGCGCTGAGGCTCGACTCCACGGACGGCATGCTGGCGATCCTGGAGGGATACGACGCCGGCTAGCGCGGAGACCGTGAAGGTCGATCCTCGTCGCGCGGCTGGTCCGGGTCAGCAGGTGGAGTGAATGAGAGCGCCGACCGGCTCCGTTTCAGCCAGCTCGTTGTAGCGCTCCATCGCGCAATTCGTGGGCAGCGCCTCGAACCTGACGCCACGTTGCTCAAGCAGTTGTTTCGTCTCGGCACAGACCCCGAGCCGCTCCCACACGCCCAGGGCCAGGACGATCGTCGTCGCGCCCCGGTCGAGCAGCTCCTCGACGTCCGCCGGCTGGATGCCGGGCGAGTGGCGGGTCCCGGTCTCCCTCCAATCCCATTCTCTGGCGCCACCGGGGTAGAGCTTCGCGTCCTTGAACGGACCCAAGCCTCCGGTCACCTCGATTCGGCCCCACTCGAGGGAGGTGATCAACAACGGCTTCCGAGGCATCGCCGCAACCTTATGTGATAATGTCTAACGCGCTATGAACATGAAGCTTGCACTGTCACGCTCTGCCGGTTTCCAGGTGTACGCCTCCAGGACTTCCCGGTCGCGAAAGCCCGCATCTTCGAGCAGATGGGCGAACTCTTTCTGCGTGTACCAGCGCAGACGCTGCTCGCTCTCCTCCTGCTCGATCACCTCTCCGGCAAGCACGACCTCGAAGCGGAGCCTTACGTCCTGAACCTGCCGGTCGAAGTCGAAGCTCGTATTCTCGAAGCACCGGACGACGGCGTAGTCCTCGGGCCGCGTGGCCACTCCAAGGCGCACCCTCCCTCCTCCAGATGGGCACGGAAACCTCCCAGCGCCCGGCGCGCCTTGTCGAGGTCGTCGAGCAGCATGAACGATCCGAAGGGCACGAAGATCGTCCGGAATCGGCGATCGAGGTCGAAGTCCTCCATCGCCGCCCGGTGCAGCGTGGGCTGGACACCGGCCGCCTGGGCCTTCCGCCGGCAGATGCGCAGCATCTCCTCGGAAAGATCCAGCCCCTCCACATCCAGCCCTTCGCGGGCGAAGGGACCCAGCAGTCGGCCCGTGCCGCAGGCCACCTCGAGCGCCGGCTCGCCGCCACTTCGGATGGCATCGCGGAAGAATTCGACGTCTTCAAACCCCTCGCTTGCGAACCATAGATCGTACGAGGCTGCCGAAAGCCCCGTGTAGCTCGTAGACGTCATGAGAGAGAATATACGAGGATCAGAGAAGGGGCTGGCGCGGGCCGCGTCCCTTGAGCGGGGAGGTTTCATCATGCGACCGCGCGCTCAGCCCCCAAGCACACCCACCTGAGGGGTAGACGAGGTCACGGCGCAGGAGGTTACACGGTGGCTGGCGCGCGGCCCGCAAGGACGAGCTACGTATTCGGAAGCCTTCGAAGGACACGCGGCTGGTCACGACGACACCAGCCGGGTGGTGAAGCGGGCTTCCACATCAAGCGTATATGGACGCAACCGCTCGAATTACATCGCCGCGGACCCGCTCGAGGACGAAGGCGTAGCGCTCCATCGCCTCGTAGTGGGCCTTCGAGCGAGTGCGTTCTGCACCCCGCATGGGGTGGCCGCGCCGGCTCGCCCTAGCCTTCTTCTACTTGTAGTTGCCGAAGCGGCTGGCCGAATGCATCGACCGTTCCCGCCATCACCTGCAGGCGACGGCTTTGGCCTCAGCTCTTGAACTTCCGGTAAAGCCAGAGGAGCAACAGAGCCCCGGCCACCGCGATGATGAGGCTTCCGAAGTTGAAGCCGGAAACACTCCCGATCCCGATGAACGAGGCGAGGAAACCGCCCACCATTGCGCCGGCGATTCCGAGAAGCGTCGTGATGAAGAGCCCGCCGGGGTCTTTACCCGGCATGATCCACTTGGCGAGTGCTCCGACGATCAGGCCGAAGATCAGCCAGGAAAGGATGCCCATGTAAGATTCCTCCTTGTGACGGCCGGAACGAAGTCGGACGTTCGTGACAGGACTATCCGGCATCCATTACGGCGCGGCAAGCACTCGGGTTTCGCGTCGCGGGCCATCGAGAGAGGTATCGAAGGGGTTCTCGGTCACACCGGCCCGAGCCGTCGAGTCTTTCCACGAGCCGGCCAGCCACAGATCTTGCGGGCGGCCGATAC
Source organism: Gemmatimonadales bacterium (assembly GCA_037385645.1). Classification (GTDB taxonomy): domain Bacteria; phylum Gemmatimonadota; class Gemmatimonadetes; order Palauibacterales; family Palauibacteraceae. The sequence goes on along the minus strand of JARRMU010000089.1, from coordinate 8,031 downwards.
GGAATACGAACACCTCCCAGGGATAGATCTCGATGTCTGGAGCGTCACGCTACCAACCACCCGAACAGATCCGCTGGTCGGAGGTGGGCGACTCCGTCGTCATCCTCGACCAGACCGAACTGCCCGCCCGCCGTGTCGAGAAGGAGCTGCGCACCGTCGCCGACGTCGAGGAGGCGATTCAGAGCCTCAGAGTCCGCGGCGCGCCTCTGATCGGGATCACGGCCGCGATGGGGATCGGTGCCTTGGCGCGCCAAGCGGTCCGCGAGGCTGGGACCGCAGGCGACGAGCTCAAGGTCGACGCGCTGCGAGAGTGCGTGCGCGGATGGTGCGACCGACTCGAGCAGGCCCGGCCCACGGCCGTAAACCTGGTGTGGGCCATCAAGCGCCTCCGCGGAGCGGTCGGCATCGCACAGGCGTCAGACGGAGTCGCAGATGCCGCGGTCGGCCCCCCCGGCATCCCCGCCATCGGGTCCGCCGCCGACTTGGCCGATCGATTGCGAGCCGAGGCGGACGAGATCCTCGAGGAAGACCGGAGGATGTGCCGCGGGATCGGGGAGCACGCCGCCGAGCTGCTCACGGATGGAAGCACCGTGATCACCCACTGCAACGCGGGCGCGCTGGCCACGGGAGGGATCGGCACGGCGTTGGCTCCGGTCTACGTGGCCACCGAGCAGGGGAAGAAGGTGAGCGTCTACGCCGACGAGACCCGGCCGCTGCTCCAGGGAAGCCGCATTACGGCCTGGGAGCTCGGTGAGGCGGGAGTGGACGTGACGGTAATCGCCGATAACATGGCCGCCGCCCTGTTCGCGAACGATCCGCCGGACATCGTCTTCGTGGGCTCCGACCGGATCGCAGCGAACGGCGATGTGGCCAACAAGATCGGTACCTACGGCCTGGCCGTGCTCGCCAAGCATCACGCGGTCCCGTTCTATGTACTCGCCCCCACCTCGACCGTCGACCTCGGCACAGCCACGGGCGCGGACATCCCGATCGAGCAACGGAACGCGGACGAGATCCGGCGGGGCTTCGGCAAGCTCACGGCTCCTGCCGACGCTCCGGTCTGGAGCCCGGCTTTCGACGTGACGCCGAACGATCTCGTGGCCGGGATCGTGACCGAGCAAGGCATCCACCGACCTCCTTACCTGGACTCTTTGGCAGAGGCGGTGGCGACTGCCGAGCGCGAGCGGGCCCAGAGAGCCGCGGACGCGGGGATCGGGACCGAAAAGGTGGAGGAGGGGCGATGAGCTCCGGCAACGGCTTCACCAACGGCTCGGGCAACGGGTTCTTCCACCCTCACGCTCACCAGCCGCCGGACTTCGCCGAGCCCTCCGCCAACGTCGAGAACGGTCCGGCCATCGAGACCGGCGAGATGCAGATCACGGTGCGGACCGAGTACGCGGACAGCCAGTCCAACCCTCATCGCTGGCGCTACGTGTTCGTCTACCATGTCAGGGTCGAGAACGTGGGGAAGGAACCCGCGCAGCTCTTCTGGCGCCATTGGCATATCCATGACCCGGTCGCCGGGGACCACGAGGTGGAAGGCGAGGGCGTCATCGGCGAGACGCCGCTGCTGGAACCGGGCGACGTGTTCGAGTACAACAGCTTCTGCGTGCTGCACGGCCCGATGGGCCACATGGAGGGCTTCTACCACTTCCGGCGCCGGGATGGCTCCGTGTTTCGCGCCCCGATCCCCAGGTTCTTCATGCAGGCGCCGCCGGGAGCAGGCTCCCACCTCGCCTGAGCTAATCTGTGTCCTGCTGACTCGCCTGCTCGAGCAGGGCAAGGAGACCAAGAGCCGGCTGTTTGACCTGCGCGTGGCGGAGAAGGTCCCAGTGCTCCTCGATGTAGCCGCGCAGGTAGGAGATGACGTGCCCCAGCGAGACCGCCTTGACGCCTCGAACCTTCTGTGGATCGATCACGGAGCCGAAGGCGAGCATGCGGATTCTGGGCCCCGAGGGGATGTCGACACTCCCCTTCCTGCGCAGCCGATCGATCGCCTTCGAAAGATGGGCCTCCGTACAGAAGCCCCATCGACGTAGGACGGCAGCGAGAACCTCGCGGCTGCGCACTCCCGGGTTCAACTCAGCCGTTCCCTCCTTCACCTCGACGATCAGGAGATCGAGCCGTTTGTCCTGGGTCTCGAGCACCGGGTCGGGCTCGAATCCCTCGTCGATCTCCTCATCCCTGATCGGTCTCAGTCCGCCGGCATGCGGGAGGCGCAGAGCGAGCAGATCGATGTCCGTCGCGGTCTTGTATCCACCTTCGCTCAGAGCCTCGAGTACCTGGTACTCGGTCACGGTGAAGTATCCATTGATGTGCAGATAGGCCTGCACAAGGGCCACAGCATGATCCACTGGTTCTCCGTTTCGGTACGCAACTGGGAGTGGCGACCCCGAGGGGCGCGACGTAGGCGTCTCGGGCGTCTCGTCTCGACGCGATGATGAGATGGTACCGCATCAGGTACCACCGCGCCGGGTGCACAATCGGCTCACCGCTTCCCGGTTCCATGTGAGATGCCACATCCGCCGGTCGAAGACCGAGGGGCGCCCATGTGACCGCGGGCGCATAGCCAACGTCAACACTAAGGGAAAGGCGCCCAAGCGTACCCGATGAGCGGGGATCAGATCGACGGGAGGAGTCCATGCCCGAGGTGCACAGACGCCGCGGACCTCACGTTCGCCGTGCGGGGACCGGACTACTGGCGCTGTTGGCGCTCGCGGTGGTCGTCCAATCCTGGAGCCACTTCAGTGCCGGGGCGGTGCCACGCAGCAACGTGGCCCGCCGCGTGGCGGACCTCGCGGATGTCGACGATCAGGCGTCCGGCACGAGGCTGGCCCTGGCGGAGACGGATCCCGCGTCGCCGGAATTCACCGACGTGCGCGTCTTCGAAGCCGACGCCGTCCCCGAGAGCAGGCCTTCCCCTCCCGCTGAACAAACCTCCAGCGAAGAGGCCTCGGTGGATATCGAGCCCACGCCGGAGCTGTCGATGGCGCAGGCCGCACCGGAGCTGGCGGTCAGCCCCGTAGATCCTGGAGAAGCGGACATCGGGTCCGCCGTGGAGGACCCGCGACCGGAGGGCGAGGGATCAGGAGCGCTCGCCGACACATCTGCAGTTGGCGGCGAGGGGCAGCGGAGCGGTGTCGGCGGCGGCCTGGGGCCGCTGATCGGGATCATCGGCGGCATCGTCCTCGGAGGTGGGTCGGGACCCGGCCCGTTCATCGTGCCGGGCGGAGGCATCGGCTGCATGAGCACCTCGTGCTCGGGAATCCGGCTGCCCGGCCCGATCGCCGCCGGGCCGCGCCCCGGGACGTTCGAAGGCCCAGGGCCGTTGGGAGGAAACCCGACCGCCGGAGCGCCGACGATTAGGATCCCGACGACCGTGCCCGCGGATCCATCGGGCACCATCGGGTCTGGGGGACGCGGGTTCGTTCCGCAGGCTCCGGACCTGGGCCGGACCAACGACAACAATTTCGGCGGCGGCGGCACGTCGCTCGTCACCGGCACATCCGGCGGAAGCGCGCCCGCCGCCGGCGCCGCCATCACGCGCGCCATTGAGGGAGCATCGAGATCGTTCGGGACCCGGAGCACTCGCAGCTCGTTCAGCAGGCCCGAGGCGCGACAGCTTCAACGCTCGAGCGCGACCGCGACCGCGGCGAATCCGGCGCCGACGAGGACGCGTGCGACTTCGAGGGCGGCTCAGGTGCGACCGAGCGCTCCCAGCCGAGCGACGCGTAGGGTCGCGCCGGCGGTACGAACCCGCGCGAGCGCATCGGGCGCCGCGGCGGTTCGCCGAGCCGTGCAGACGCGGGCTTCCGCGTCGGCTCGGCCGACACGAGCGCTCCCGAGCCGGCAGTCGCGGCAGTAGCACTGAGCCGGCGAGCCGGCGCGGTACTGGCGTGGGCGTCGGGAACTGGCACAGCGACGCCCCATGATCATAAATTAGTGTGACGCGATTGGGTGTTCCTTCGTCAGTGTAGTGTGGCTGGCGCTGAGCGGGGAAACGCCTTGTAGGGAGGAAGTAGCTGATGAGTGATGGGGCTGGATACGACCGGGTTTACCGCCGCGTGCTCGGGATCGGACTTCTCGTCTCCCTTATGGTGCACGGGGCGATCCTGGCGTGGGGCCGGCTGAACGTGACACCCGCCAGCTCGGACGACCGGGCAGAGCCCACCACGCAGCTCGCTCTGGCTTACGAGGATGAGGAGCCCGTCGAGCTGATCGACGTGCGCGTGGCCGAGGCAGGTGTGGCCGCCGAAACGGCGCCGGTGCCGGAAAGCGAGACATCGACGGTCGAGGCCGCCCTGGATATCGAGCCGCCCAAGCTTGCCATGGCCACTGAGGGCTCGATGATCGCGATCAGCCTCGTCGAAGCCGATGATTCGGATGTCGGAGACGCCATCGAGTATGACCGTCTCGGCGCTGCCGTGGCAGCGGCGAGGCGTGGCGGAAACGATCACGACTTCGAGCGGTTGGGTGGATTTCGGATCCCCGAGGGCTCGGGCGGGCGAGGCCCGCTGATCATCGGTGGAGGCGGGAGCGGTTGCGAGGGACCGAACGTGCGGCTGCCCGGCCGACGAATCGGTGGTGGTACCAGCTACGGAATCGGGTCGCCTTACACGCTGCCGTAGGCCTCCACGGCCATCGCCCTGGCGGCCCCGGTTCTTCGGCACGACGCCGGCGACCGGGGCCGTTTCGCATCCTGATCTGATCCGCGTCTTGCTCTGACGGCTATCAGCGGCAAGCCCTGAGGCTCTGAAGCAGCTCCAACACCTCCATCTCGATGCGATCGCGCACGCCCCTGAACTCCGGAAGCGCCATCTCTTTGGGGTCGGGAATCTCCCATTCCTCGCGGCGGCGGGCGGGGACGAACGGACAGTCATCTCCGCACCCCATCGATACGACAACATCGAACGGACCTGCCGGCACCTCGCCGACGGCCTTCGATCGATGGGTGGCCAGATCGTAACCGACCTCGGCCATGACGTGGATCGCCGTAGGGTTGACCACGCCGGACGGCCGCGAGCCGGCGCTGAACGCTTCGATGCCGTGAGCGCCGAGCATGCGGGCGAAGGCCTCGGCCATCTGGCTGCGACAGGAGTTCTCGAAACAGATGAACAGCAACCGGACCGAATCGCCCTCGGTTCGAGCATCGTCCGTCATTTGGCTTCCCCAGTCCTCCGTTGCCCGAGCTCGCACCGCGCTTCCAACGGGAGCCGTCAAGCTCTAGCTTCTAGATGTGCGAGCGTCCGGGTGCAACCACGCCGTCCGCCCAGGTATCGATAAATGCTGCTCATCAAGCACCTCTTCCAGCTGGGAGCGATCGTCTTCGTTCTTGCCGCGACGTTCTATTTCCTCCTTCCCGAGTCCAGGATCTATCCCACCGCTTGGACGCCCGCGGCGGCCCCCTCCTACGAGGGAGCCTACGCGCCGAACGACCGCCTGGCTTCGATCGAGCGGCTGGGAGCGGGTGCCGGGATCGGGCCCGAGGATGTGGCGGTGGATGGCCGCGGACGGATCTACGGCGGCATGATCGACGGCCGCATCGTGCGAACGAACCCCGATGGCACCGACGCGGAAGACTTCGCCGACACGGTGGGGAGACCGCTGGGCATGGATTTCGACCGGGCCGGCAACCTCATCGTCGCCGACGCCTACCAGGGCCTTTTGTCCATAGCGCCGGACGGAACGATCCGCCGCCTGGCCAGGGGGCACGGCGGGCGGCCGTTTCGCCTCACGGACGACGTCGACGTGGCGCCTGACGGAACGATCTACTTCACCGACGCGTCGGACCGCTTCTACCTGTACGACTACGTTCTCGACCTTCTGGAGCACCAACCCAACGGCCGCCTCCTCGCCTATGATCCCCGCGCGGACAGCGTCACGGCAGTGCTGTCCTCGCTCTACTTCGCCAACGGCGTGGCGGTGAGCCCGGACGGAGATTTCGTGCTCGTCGTCGAGACCGGACGCTACCGCGTCATGCGCCACTGGCTGCAGGGGCCGCGCCGGGGCGAGAGCGAGGTCTTCATCGACAATCTCCCGGGCTTTCCCGATGGCATATCGTCGGATGGCCGAGGCACCTACTGGTTGGCTCTGGTGTCGCCGCGGGACCGAACGATCGACTACCTTCTCCCCAGACCGACGGCTAGGAAGCTGCTCGCGCGCCTGCCGCGCAAGCTGCTGCCGGCGCCGAAGCGCTATTCGTTCGTCCTCGGTCTTGACGGCGATGGAAACGTCGTGCACAACCTCCAAGATCCCGACGGCGGCTTCGCGCAGATCTCGAGCGTGGAGCGGTACGGCGACGACCTCTATTTCGGGAGCCTCGCCGAGAATGCCATGGGCCGGCTTCCGGCTCCGTAACTCCCCCCCGTGACAGCCGCTCGAGTCCGCCCGTTTTGCGGGAACCCTTGAGTCGAGAGCGAAACCCTGCCATAACAGTGGGCCACCTGCCGCCACGGTTGCCCTTCAGAAACGCGAGGAGCGGTTGAAAGAGGAACGAGCCGTTCGGCTCAGAGAGTACGGGCTCACGATCGGGACCATGGGCTCGAACGCAGCCCAGACCCTCATCATCGCTCTGCTGCCCGTGCTCCTCGGCCGGTACACATCCTCTGCCGCGCTGATCGGCACGGTGATCGGAGCCGAAGGACTATTGGCGATCCTGGTGCCGTACTGGATAGGGTACTTGAGCGACCACCTTCCCAACGCGCTGGCCCGCCGGTTCGGGAGGCGCGCACTCTTCCTCTGGATCTCCGCACCGCTGATGACGGCCACGCTCGTCGCGGTGCCCTTCATTCACGGTTTCTGGCAGCTGGCCGCGGCCGGCATCCTTTTCTTCACCGCGCTTCAGGGGTTCGTCACTCCGCTCTGGGCCCTGCTGATCGACGCCGTCCCTGACGAGCGCCGGGCGAGGGTCCAAGGGGTCCGCGGCGCCTTCCAGGCGCTGGGGCTGGCCTTTGGGCTGATCGTGGGCGGCGTCCTGTTCGAGCTCTGGGAACCGTTGCCGTTCGTGGTGGCCGGCTTCGTCCTCCTCCTCTCGACCTGGTTCACGGTGCTCTCCGTTCCGAGCGACCGCGGCCACGAACAACCGACACAAGCCGCGAAGAAGAAGGGCCCTGTTTGGAGACGCCTTCTCAAGAGAGAGGAGATCCGCTGGTTCCTTATCGCGAACGGGCTGTGGAACGGCGCGATCGATGGAATCCGGCCGTACATCTTTCTCTACGCCGCAGCGGTATTCGGGATCTCGGTGGGTGGGACGTCCGGACTCCTCGTCTTCCTGCTCATGGGCGTCGGCTTCGGCGCCGTGGCCGTGGGTAGGCTGAGCGATGTCGTCGGCCGTGCTCGGCTGCTGGGGATCTCCGCCAGCCTGTGCGGCGTCGCGATGCTCGTAGCGTACTTCCCGCGTACCTCGTCCGGCACCATCTGGTTGCTGGCCGCCGCGGGCCTGGCCGCGGCTTCCTTCATCGCGCTTCCGTTCCCGGTCTTCGCGAGGCTGGCGGGCGATGAGGCGCCGGGCCGACAAACCGCACTCTTCATCGTCTCGGTCGGCGTCTCGCGGGTCGTGGCTCCCATCGTCATCGGGTCGGTGATCGATCTCGGCGCACGATTCGATCCCGAGCTCAGGGGTTATCCCCTCATGTGGGTCGCCGCGGGTTCGATGGCCCTGCTCAGCGTGCCGGCGCTCTTCAAGGCGGTTTCGGCCGCCCGCGCCCATGAGCGCAAAGCCGTTCAGCTTGCGCCGGATCCCCCCGCCGGTTCCTGGTGACCCGCGTCGCCGCCGGCCCTTACGATGCCCATCAGGACCCGGGCAGCTCCGGCAGGCCGATCGGGCGCGTCTCCTGCACCCGTGCGGCCAACCCGAGGACCATGGCTTCCCCGAAGGGCCCCGCCGCGATCTGAAGGCCGACCGGAAGCCCGCTCGGATCTAACCCGGCCGGCACCGACGCCGCGGGGAGCCCGGAGAGGCTCAAGAGGAACGTGGGTGCGATCCAGTCGATATAGCTGTTCATCTGCCGACCGCCGATGGTGCTCGGGTGA
>JARRMU010000088.1:0-10027 GCA_037385645.1 Gemmatimonadales bacterium | reverse complement strand
TACCGCGAAGCCTATCGTACGATCGGGCTTTCTTGCACAGGCCGAGTTGAGGGCGGCGGTCTTGGTTAGGACGAAGGCGGCGCCGAGCCCCTTGGCAGTGGTGCGAACGAACTCGCGGCGGGTTCCATCGTGCGTCTTCATGGCGTTCCAGCTTTACCGTGGGATTTGTTACGCGTTCGACGGCCCAGACGGGCGCACGCCTGTCTATCTAGGTCAATCTAATCGAAACGGAGCAGCTGGGCTTGCTCCGAGCTCCGCGTATCAATTCACTATTCGGCGAGGTCGGAAACGGAGTCGCTGCGCACAAGGGCGTTTCTGCCGAGAAACAGGCCGAAAGTGTATCGCCCCCTTCACACCTTTCACAGCAGTTTAGGCAGGAAAGGGCGGTGCATGCTAGGCTCCAAATGCACGAAAGCCCGCATGGCTGCGGGCTTTCTGCCAGTCGGGGCGCCGGGATTTGAACCCGGGACCTCCTGAACCCCATTCAGGCGCGCTACCGGACTGCGCCACGCCCCGTTACCAAAAAGAAGAGCCCACGGAGAGCCCTCCTGTCAGCACAAGATAGGCCGTGTGAAACGGCAATGGTAGGCTGCGACCTTCATGGCCGGCTGCTGGCAGGGCACCATCGAGACCGAGCGAGGGAGCGGGACCATCGAGGAACACTACACCTCGCCGAGCGACAACGTGATGCTGGGTACGACTCGCTACATCGTGGAGGGACGGACCGTGATGTGGGAGTTCTCCAAGCTGGAGCAGTCGGATGGCGAGGTCGTTCTCACGCCGTTTCCGCGTGGCCAGCGCTCGGAGCACGACTTCAAGCTGACCTCCAGCAGCGAGAACGAGGTCCTGTTCGAGGCACCGGAGCACGACTTTCCCAAGCGCATCAGCTACCGGCGCGACAATGAGAGCCTAATTGCGCGGATCGATGACGGCACGGATGGCTTGGTCGACGAGTGGGAGATGGAGCCGGCCCCCTGCGACTGAGCAGAAATGGCAGGTCCTCGAAGCTTCTCTCTAGTGGCGCCGTCTCGCACGGACCCGACCGATCAGAGCTTACTCGACCGGAGGCCGAAAAGGGAGGCTAGAGGCAGCGGTTGAGGACGACCCCCTGCCCCAGGCGCATGAAATACGGCCCCAGCGTGAGATCGCGCTCCGGCACCTCGACAGACAGCGTGAGCCGGTTTAGCTCGGTCTGGGTGCCCGTGTAGCGAGCCGCCAGCGCCACCGGCGGATTGTCCTCCTGCACGGGACCGCCGGATCCGGGAGTGTAGGTGCCCTCCAGATCGAACAAGCCGTCCTCCGCGGTCTCGAACGGCTCCGTGATCTGGCCCGCTGCACAATCCCACTCGAGATCGGCGCCCGAGGAGGTGAGAATCATGATGACGCCGGCCTCCGACCCGTAGAAATCACCCACCGAGGGCTCGAAAGGGTCGCCCAGACACCCGGTGATGCCAAAAGCCAGGACCCCGGCGAGCAGCAGCTTCCGCGACCCGGTGTCGTCATGCGGTATCATCGCTCTCATTCCAAAAACCTAAGCTAGGGGAAACGCAATTTCCACGATGGGACGGCCAAACCCACCAGCGCACCGACGGCGGCGCCTCCCGCCGCGCCGATCCCACCAACGGCCGCCGCCAATCCAAGCGTCGTGCAGCTCGATTCCGCACAGGTGACGTCCGAGATCAAGGCGCCGTACGTCGCGCCGATCACCAGGCCACCGACGCCCCCGATGAGCGCCCCCTTCGCCGTGGATCGACCTCGCGTCCAGAGCCGGCTTATCTCTCCGAGTCTTGCGTCTACGACGCCCTCATCCGTAAGCAACGCGAGCCTGCCCTCCGCGGTGCCCGCGTAGCGACCCTCGAGCCGCATCCCGGGAGCTCCCGTCTCCAGGCGAAGGCGCTGGTCCGGAGTGATCAGAGCTATAACGGCCGTCAACCGGTTCTGTTCCTGGGAAGCGCCGGGGCCCTCGTCGGTCTGGGCGCCCAGCCGGCCGACCTGTACGAGCAGCGATGTGGACACCGTGATGAGGAGCACGCTCGCCAGTCGACGAGCACGGGTACCGGGGGTCGACCTCGTCGAAGGCGCTGTCGCGTTCATCCGTTTCTTCACTCCTCCGAGGCTCGAGCGATGCCGCCGTCGAGCGCGGCCGGCCGTCGCCCACCATTGATGTACGGTTGCCGGCCGCTTAAGTACCCCTACGATGTCTACCCTATACTACTTCAACGTTTCGGCGCATCTGCTTGCGGCGCTGCTCTGGCTCGGAGGGATGTTTTTTCTGGCCGTCGTGGGTGCGCCCGTCCTCAGACACGTCGAGCCCGCCACGCTCCGGAGGGACCTGTTCTCCCGCATCGGGGAACAGTTCAGGATCGTCGGGTGGATCGCGATCGCCATCCTCCTGCTCACAGGCGTCGGCAACCTCTACTTCCGTGGCATCTTCTCGGCCGGTCTTCTCGGCAACGCCGCTTTCTGGGGGAGCTCGTACGGAAGGGCGCTGGCGATAAAGCTGGTCGCGGTGCTCCTGATGCTCGTCGTGCAGGCGGTGCACGACTTCGTTCACGGACCCCGCTCCGGCCGCCTCGATCCCGCCACGGACGAGGGCCTCCACGCGCGGAAGATGGCGGCGTGGCTCGCTCGGCTGAACGCCATCGCGGGGCTGGTGGTCGTGCTGGCGGCCGTCCGCCTCGCCCGGGGCGGCTGAGGCCGCGCATGCACGAGCGCGAAAGCCCGCCGCCGGGCGAGGCTCCGGCCAAGAGGTTCACCAGCCGCTTCGGCATCTCCCGGGAGATGACGGACGAAGAGGTCGAGGACCTTCTGACCCGAAGCTGGTGGGGGAGCCTGGCGACCGTCGAGGAGGACGGACCCTACTCGGTCCCCGTCATCTACGGCTGGGATCGGGACTCTTTCTACGTGGCCAGCCGGAGCGGCCGCAAGATCACCAACCTCGAGGCCAACCCGGCGGTCTGCCTGACGATCGTGGAGGCCGAGGGGCTCGGCGAGCCCTGGTACTCGGTGGTCGTGCTGGGAGATGCCGAGCTCGTGCACGGCTTCCAGGGGCACGTAACCGCGATAAGGGCACTCCGCGGTCAGGTGGGCCGCGAGGGGAAGATCAGGCCCAAGGATGTGGCCGCGATGGCGGCGGCCAAGGTAATCCGCATCTCGCCCCGCGAGATCACGGGCCGCATTCGTATCGGCTAGCCGAAGGCCCGAGAGTCGGACCCTCCTCTAGCCCGCTCCGGCCTCGGCCAGTTCCTTCCATCCGGCCGGCACGTACGAGCAGAACGGGTCGGACTCGAGGTAGTCACCCGTCATCGCGTAGGCGCGCGCCCGGCAGCCGCCGCAGATATTCCGGAACTCGCAGGCGCCGCACTTTCCCTTGAGCAGATCCTTGTCCCGCAACTCGAGAAAGAGCGGTGCGCTGCGATAGACCTCCACCAGACCCGCTTCGCGCACGTTGCCTGCGGAGATCGGCAGGAAGCCTGAGGGGTAGATCTCGCCGACGTGGTCCACGAAGGCGTACCCGTCGCCCTCGGTGACGCCGCGAGCCCGGCCGATCCCGTCCTGCAGCGAATAAAACAGTCCGGCCGTCAGCGGGTCGGGCGCCTCCTCGCGCTCGCCGGCCCGGCGCTCGGCTACCTGACGCTCCAGGACGACGCGGGCATACTGCGGGGCTGCCGTCGCCTTGATGTCGAAAGGCGCGACCTTCGAGAGGTCGTACAGCTGGTGGAACACCGCCTCGAACTCCTCGGCACTCGCCACGTCTTCCGCCCTCGCCCTGCCGGTCGGAACGAGGAAGAAGACCTCCCAGAAGACGATCCCGACGTCGCTCATCAGCGCGCAGAGCTGCGGAAAATCGTCGATGTTGTGGCGAGCGATGGTCGTATTCACCTGCGTGCTCAGGCCGGCGTCCTTCGCCTGCCTCAGGATGCGCAGGCCCTCCCGGAAGGATCCCTCGACCTGTCGGAACTCGTCGTGGATCTCGGCGTTCGAGCCGTCTAGGCTCACCGCCAGGCGGGCGAGACCCGCCCGTTTCAGCTCGACAAGGAGCTCGGGAGTGAGCCGCGGCGTCGTGGCGGGAGTCAAACCCATCCGGAGGCCGATGCCCGCGCCGTGTTCGACCAGCTCCACGAGATCCGGGCGTCGAACCGGGTCACCGCCGCTGAGGACGAAGACGATCCGTCCGAATCCGCGCACCTCATCCATGAGGCGCTTGGCCTCATCCGTGGTGAGCTCGAGCGGGCTTCGGTCCAGTATCGCTTCGGCCCGACAGTGCTTGCAGGCGAGATCGCAGGCGCGCGTCGTCTCCCAGATGACGAGGAAGGGAGCCTTCGAGAAGTCGTGGCGCAGGTGGCCACGACGCGCGTGGGCGTGGTGGGCGCCGTGATTTCCGGTCACCGCCGTGTCCTCCAGTCGGGCGTGAGGCGGGCGCCGGCCTCCATCCAGGGAACCAGGACCTTCACCGCAAGGGCTCCGGGCCCCGTTCCTCTGGATGGCAACCGTCCCATCCCCGCGTCGCCATGACAACGGGTCTGACCCAAAGCTACGAGCCCCAGGGGCTTAGCGGTGTCGGGAACCGGTGGACAGTCGCGTAGGGCATTGGGGGACGACTTGTAGGGGTTTGGCCTACATGGTGAGCCGGGATGCCGCCGCGGCGCGATTCCGCGGGGTGCCCTACAGGCTGTCGTAGAAGGTGATCATGCGCTGGCGAAGCTCCGGATCGGGCAGCCGCCCCCGGGCGGCACCGAGATTGTCTTCCAGATACGTCATCTTCGCCGTCCCCGGAATGGCGCAGGTCACGGCCGGCTCCGAGAGAACGAACTTGAGGAAGAACTGCCCCCAGCTCTCACAATCGAACTCGGCGGCCCACCGCGGCAGCGGACGATCACCCACCTTCTGGAACAGGCGACCACGCGCGTACGGCAAGTTGACGAGAACGGCCATGCCCCGATCCGCCGCCAGCGGCAGGATGCGTTCGCCGGCTCCGCGATCGCCCAGGGAGTAGTTGACCTGTATGAAGTCCATCGTCTGCTCCCGCATGACCCGCTCGAAGTCCTCGTACTGCCGGTCGAAGGAGGTCGTGATCCCGAGGTAGCGGATGCGTCCGGCCGCCTTCCACTCCCGAAGCGTCGCGAGCTGCGTTTCGACATCCACGAGATTGTGGACCTGCATGAGGTCGATCCGGTCCGTGTGCAGCCGGCGCAGAGACTCCTCCATCTGGTCGATGCCGGCTTCCCGCCCCTCGGCACGCACCTTGGTGGCGAGGAAGAGATCATCCCTGTTGCCGATGGCGTCGACGAGCTCCCCGACCACGATCTCTGCCCGCCCGTAGGACGGGGCCGTGTCCACCACTCGACCACCCATCATCGCGAAGGCCGCCAGCACTTCCTTGAGCACGGCCATCTCCTCGCTCGATTCCTGAACGTCATATCGGCGCGCGGTTCCGATCCCGATCGCCGGAATCGTCTCGCCGGAGGACGGAATCGGACGCATGAGGAGCTCTGAGATACGAGGCGGCATCGAGCCCAGGGCTCGACGCGAAGTCAGGCCGAGAGCGGCCAGCGCTCCGGCGCCTGCGGTCGCTCTGAGCATATCTCTACGCGAGAGTGTCATCTGACCTGCTCCTCCATGTAGCCATCTAGCCTGCTGCTGATGACGATGTCTGCTGAGGCCGCCTTCCGAAGACGGCCGCCTATGCCGGAGCCGGCGCCGGACTCTCGCCAGCCGGAGCCGTCGCGGAGGCCAGCTCCGTCTGCCGGCGGCCGAGCCAGAGCGCCACGAGCAGCCAGACACCGGCGATCGGGACGGCGGCGAAGGCGATGCCGACCATCGTCAGGCCGAGCCAACCCATCGCGGCGTAGGACCAGGCGCCGATCTGATCGCCGCCCCGGTAGACGAACGTGTCGATGAAGTTCTTGGCCTTGTACTTGTCTTCTCTCGGGATCACCGTGTACAGCGTCTCTCTGGTGGGCCGTGCCACCGCGAAGTTCGTCGATCGTCGCAGAACCTGTATCGTGGCGAGCACCGCGAGCGTCGGCATGAGCCCCAGGCCGGTGAAGCCGATCATGACCATGATCGGGAGAATCGCCAAGGTCACGGCCACGCCGAGCAGCTTGATGATCCTCCCGGTCAGGAAGAGTTGGGTCCCCACCGTCAGGACGTTCACGAGCAGGTCGAGCCGTGCGAAGAACGAAGTACGTACCGCGCGATCGTCGAACGTGACGCTCACGATCTCCGCCTGCTGGAAGTAGAGGAACGTGGCCGTAATCGTGTAGAGCAGCATGTAGATCACGATGCCCAGCAGATAGGGCGACCGCAGCACATGCGTGATCCCGGCCAGGAAGCTCCCGCCTATGGGCTTTTCCCGATCGGAGCCGCCTCGGCCCGCGTCGCTGCTCGCACCCGTTGATCCTGCCGCCGGTTTGAGTACCGGCGCGCCCCATGCGTCGCTGATCCGCGCCAGCCGCCGGACCGCCAACACGGCGAGCTCCAGCAGAACCACCGATATCAGCAGCAGGTTCACGGGCCCGACCGGCTGAGCGAGCGTGGCGGTGATCGTCGAGCCCAGGATCCCGCCCAGGGTGCCTCCGACCCCGATGAATCCGAACAGCCGCTTGCCCTGAGCCAGATCGTACGTGTCCGCCATGAACGCCCAGAATACGGACACGATGAACAGGTTGAACACGCTGATCCAGACGAAAAACACGCGCCCGACCCAGATGTTCTGAGTCTCCGTCGAAAACTTGAGGAGGACGAAGAAGATCAGCAGGTTGAGCATGAAGAAGCGGTAGGTGATCGACACGAAGCGAAGCCTGGGCAGCTTCGACACCAGCGCGGCAAACGGCGGGTGCAGCGAAAGCATGGCCACCAGGGTGCCGGTGAACAGCCAGGGCAGGTTCCGAACGCCGCCGGCCACCCCCATCTCCTCGCGGAGCGGCCTGAGGATGTAGTAGGCGGAGAGGATGCAGAAGAAGTAGGCGCACGACCAGAGCAGGGCGCGGACTTCCTCCAGTCGTACGTCGACGATCCGCTGGAGGAGCCTCGTCAGGATGCCGGGCTCTTCCTGTCTCGCCCGCTCGGTCAGCGAATCAGCCCTCGCGGGCGTGCCAGGCCGCCAGCACCTCCACCTCGAGCTCGGGCGGGCAGCCCGCTCTCGGCTCCTCTCGCCGCTCGGCGGGCAGCGTCTTCCACCACGCGAGGGTATCGCGCGCGGTGTCCGCCAGCGGACGAAAGGCGAGGCCCGCGGCGATCGCCTTCTCGCAGTTCACCTGAGCAAGGCCCGCGAACTCACCCGTGGCCGGCACCCAGGCGGTCATCTGCATCCAGGGTTGCACCTCGTGGGCCTCCAGAAACTCCGCACTTACCCACGTGAACGTGGCATCCTCGTTCGTCACGACTCGGATCCCGTCGAGCATCTCCGACATCGTCATCGGCGAGGCCGGGCCGGTCGCGTTGTAGACCCCGGTGCGCCCCTCCTCGGCGAGGCGGATCATCCAGGCGCCGAGGTCGCGGCCGTCCACGATCTGCACGGGATCGGTCCCGTCGCCAGGAGCCATGACCTCGCCCCCCCGATCGATCCGGACGGGCCAGTAGGTGAAGCGGTCGCTGTTGTCCCAGGGACCGACGATCAAGCCGGGGCGGACGATGGTCGCCCGGCCCGGGAAGGCCGTCTCGGCTTCCTGCTCGCACAGCGCCTTGAGAGGGCCGTAGGTCTCGCCCGTGATCTCCTCGATCGTCGGATCCTCGAGCGTTCCCACCGGAGCCGTCTCGTCCATGCCCGCGGTCGTGAAATCGGCGAAGGCGGAGATCGAGGACGTGAAGATGTACTGCTGAGCCGAGTCCTTGAGCAGCTGAGCCGACTGCCGGACCCAACGTGGGATCGAGGCCGAGTTGTCGATCACGACATCCCACTCGCCGCCCTCGAGAGCGGCCAGATCGTCGTCCCGGTCGCCCACCAGCTTCTCGACGTCGGGGAAGAGCTCGGGGTTCGTTCGTCCGCGGTTGAACAAAGTCACCGTGTGTCCGCGCGCCAGGGCGTACTCGACCTGGTGCACGCCGAGAAACCGGGTGCCGCCCAGGATGAGGATCCTGAGCGAGCTGTCCGCCCGCCCGACGGCCGAAACGGAACCGGCCCCTGCCCGGGCGAGCGCGCCGGGTGCGAGAGCTCCGAGCGCGAGCACGCCGCCTGCGGTGGCGGACAGGTGGATGAATTCACGTCTGCTCGTCATGGCCGAGTCGGCTCGTCCTTTCGGCACAGGTAGGGAAAAAGCCCGGAGCCTAGGCTCGCGGGCTAGGAGTCGGGGCGCCCGGATTTGAACCGGGGACCTCTGCGTCCCGAACGCAGCGCTCTACCGGACTGAGCCACGCCCCGAATTGCAGGCATCTGACGACACCCGAAGAGCGGGTGACCGGATTCGAACCGGCGACCTCAACCTTGGCAAGGTTGCGCTCTTCCAGCTGAGCTACACCCGCGCGAGAGCCACCGGTCGGATTTGAACCGACGACCGCTCGATTACGAATCGAGTGCTCTACCCCTGAGCTACGGTGGCGCACGTCTTGTTCATGGAGCCGGCGGGACTCGAACCCGCGACCTCTTGAGTGCGATTCAAGCGCTCTCCCAGACTGAGCTACGGCCCCTCGTGCGCTAGAGCGGGGCTGACGGGACTCGAACCCGCGACCTCCGGTGTGACAGACCGGCACTCTAACCAACTGAGCTACAGCCCCAGGGGTTTTCATGGGGCCTACTGGACTCGAACCAGTGACCTCTACGATGTCAACGTAGCGCTCTAGCCATCTGAGCTAAGGCCCCTAGAAACGCGCGAGCGGGACCCCGATCGAGGCACCCGCTCGCAGCCTTTTAAGCTACCCGCTGCCTTTCGAACGGTCAAGATAAACGCACCCGAGCAGGCGCCGGAGCGCCCTGACCGTTACCCCGCTCGAGATTCAGGTTCCGAGGCTGTCAGCCTCCGGCGCGACCCTGCAGATAACTTACGATCCGTCGCGTCTCCTCGTCGTCCAGCGGACGTACGTCTTGCAGCGCCGCGTTGGCTCGCATCCGGCCCACGACCTCGGGCCACTCGGCCGCCGTGTGAGCCATCGGCGACGGGGTGACGTGGCACGCCGAACACTTGGTAATATAGAAATCCGTGTCCTCGCCCTCGCCAAGCTCACCCGGTAGGGCTTCTCGCATCGCGTGCTTCTGCATGTACTCGGTCATCACCGCGAGCTCGTCCTCGGTGGGCAGCGGCGCGGTCGCCATGCCGGCCAGGACGTATTCGCCCATCAGGCTCTCCGTGATCGGCCCGCCGAGGCGCTCGCCCAACGTCTCGGCCCGCGTATGCATGCGCCGCATCAGGAGGGGCCACTCGGAGGCCGCGTGCTGCTGGGGGGCCGGGATCCAGTGGCACCGATCGCAGAATGCCGTGACGAGCTGCGCCCCGAGCGATTGGGGCTCGGGAAGGTCCTCCTCCTTGTAGTCGGAGGGCGGCAGGCCGACGCCCACTGAGCTGATCAGACGCCAGCGCTGGCCCCGCGTGAGATCGGCCGTCGGGCGACCGCCGAGTTCCACCATCAGGGCATCCATCGCCTCGAGCTGCGTTTCGGCGTCGGCCCGGGGCTCCTGCTCGGCCGGCGTACAGCCCGGCAGCATGGCGACGGCGAGCACGACCAGAAGCGGTGCACGCCCTTCCGGCGCGCGACGTCTCAGCGCATGGATCATCGGACTCTTCCTCGTTAGGTGGCGGATATTCCCTTCTAAGACGATGGGACCCGCGGCGCCAGGGTGTCTGTCGGGAGAATGCCCGACACCGTGTCGGGAAAGAGTATAACGAGGAAGTAAAGAAGCGCCCGAATCGATGGTCCGACGCCGTCTTAGGCGCATCTTGCATCGGGCTCGGAGCGTGATACCTTGACCTCCGCCTCGGCCCGGGCAGCACACAAGGGGCCGGGCGGCGGCGCAGTTCGGCCGCGCCATGCTTCGACCTCACCGTAAGGCCGAATGGGACGACGGACTGTCATAGCGGCTGCACTGCTCGGC
>JARRMU010000087.1:0-9628 GCA_037385645.1 Gemmatimonadales bacterium | reverse complement strand
CTGGAAGACTTCCGGCGCCTGGGGTTCACCGACGTCTCGGCTCGGGCCGGCGTGGTGACCGCGATGGTGGAAGGCGCCGCGCTGGAGCTCTACGTCGGGTCGCCGTTCTTCCGGTTCCACGGCACGGTTCGTCAGCTGCCCAACCCGCCGTACCAGGCGGACGGCACGTACTGGGTTCCTGCCTCCCTGGTGGCCGGGCCGGCCACGCGTCGCGGACAACCCGTCCGGTCGGGGGCGACCCCATCGGCGGGTGAGGTCTCGCGGGGTGCCGCCGAGTCCGATCGAACAACGGATGTCGCATCCTCTCCCGAGCCCAGCAGTCCCCCGAGGCCCCTGAGGGTCGCCATCGATCCGGGACATGGTGGCCGCGATCCCGGGACGATCGGACGTCGCGGTACACGAGAGAAGCACGTGGTGCTGGCGATCGCCAAGCTCGTCCATGCGAAGCTCTCGGCCATGAGCGGCGTCGAGCCTATGCTGACGCGGGACCGCGATGTACTGATCCCGCTCAAGAAGCGGTCCCAGCTGGCAGTTGCCCAGGATGCGGACCTGTTTCTGTCGATTCACGCCAACGCGTCGAGAAGCCGGAAGGCACAGGGCTTCGAGACGTTCTTTCTCGGAAAAGCGAGGACCGAGCTCTCCCGCGAGCTGGCCATGCGCGAGAACAGCGCCGTACAGTACGAGGAAGAGGGCGAAGCGATGCGGCCCGAGGACGTGCAGTTCATCCTCGCACAGCTCAACCTGACCAGCAATCAGCGTGAATCGGGCACCTTCGGCGGATACGTGCAGAACTCCCTCCGGGCCACTCTGCGCACGCCCGATCGCGGCGTGAAGCAGAACGGTTTGTGGGTGCTCGTCGGAGCGACCGGCAGCATGCCCTCGATTCTGGTGGAGATCGGCTTCCTCTCCAACGACCAGGAGGAGAAGTTCCTGCGCAGCAAAGCGGGACAGCAGCGCGTGGCGGACGCCATCGTGGATGCGATCGCCGCCTATCGCGACGACTATGCCCCCCGGCTCCAAGCGGCGGGGGCACGCTGAGCATCGACGTGCCGAGCGGCACCGCGCCCGAAACCACTGACATCCTCTCTCCCGTCCGTCATCGCGCCGAGGTGGTGTCGAACCGGCAGGTCGCCACCGACACCTGGTGGCTCGAGCTCGGCAGCCCCGAGATCGCGGACCGGGCTGAATGGGGGCAGTTCGTGATGATCGGCTTCGGCCTCGACCACCTCGCGCCACCGTTCCTCCCGCGGCCGTTCAGCGTGGGTTGGCGCTGCGAGGACGGGCGCATCGGGCTTCTCGTTCGCGCCTTCGGCGCCGGAAGCCGTCGGCTCGCGGCGCTGCGAGCCGGTGAGCGCGTCCTCCTCCTCGGGCCGCTCGGAAGGCCGTTCCGGCTCGAGCCGGGGGTTCGAGTCGCCTGCGTGGCGGGAGGTGTGGGCCTCGCGCCGTTTCTATTCCTGGCGGGCGACGCGCGTTGCCAGGGGTTCGACGTGGATTTGCTCTACGGGGAGCTGACCGCGGACAAAGTCTTCGATGTCGGCCTCATCGAGGAGCTGACCGGCCGGCCGCCGATCGTCTGGACCGAGGACGGGAGCCTCGGCCGTCGTGGCCGGGTAACCGATGGGCTGAGCACGGACGGACCGGTGACCGTGCTGGCTTGCGGCCCGATGCCGATGCTGCAGGCGCTGGCCGGCCGGGCGGCCAGAGAGGGTCTCGACCTTCAGGTTTCCGTTGAGGAGCACATGGGGTGCGGCGTCGGGACCTGCCAGGGCTGTGTCGTGCAAGGCGCGGACGGGCGCTGGAGGAAGGTGTGCACCCAGGGTGCGGTGTTCTACGCGAGCGAGCTCAAGTGGCCCCCCAGCTGAGGCAGAGCCTGTTCGGCGTCGAGTTCCAGGCGCCCGTGCTACTCGCCTCGGGCACCTGCGGCTACGGGAGGGAATACGCCGGCCTCATTCCGCTCGACGAGCTGGGCGGGCTCGTAACCAAGGCGGTCAGCGTCACGCCACGCTCCGGGAATCCGCCCCACCGGGTGGCCGAAACGCCTGGCGGGATGATCAACGCGATCGGGCTCGAGAACGTCGGCCTGGAGGCCTTCGCGAGCGAGAAGCTGCCGTGGTTGCGCGACAACCTCGCCCGCGCGCACGTGTTCGTAAACGTGGTCGGTCGTAGTGTCGAGGAGTACGCGGCGGTGGTGTCGGGCCTGGACGGTGAGGAGGGCTTTCTCGGCTATGAGATCAACGTCTCCTGTCCGAACGTGGAGGGAGGGACGATGTTCGGAACCGACGAGGCGGCGCTGGCCGAGCTCGTCGGTCGGTTGCGCCGCGTGACGGAGAGGCCCGTCATCGTGAAGCTCACGCCCAACGTGCCGGACATCGGCATCTACGCCCGAATCTGCGAGGAGAACGGCGCGGACGGGCTCAGCACCATCAACACGTTCCCGGGGATGTTGATCGACATCCACCGCCGGAAGCCGGTGATCGGCAACGTGACGGGCGGAATCAGTGGGCCCGCGATCCTGCCTATGGGTGTGTACCTGACGTGGCGTGCCGCCATCTCGTGCTCGGTGCCGGTGATCGGGATCGGCGGGATTCGCTGCGGCGAGGACGCTCTCCAGTACATCCTGGCCGGTGCCCACCTCGTACAGGTGGGTACGGCCTCGTTCGTGGATCCGGCAGCGGCCGCCACCGTTCAGGAGGAGATCTCGTCGCACCTTGTCGAGGCGGGGGTCGGCTCGCTCTCGGAGCTCGTGGGCGGGCTGCGCCTTCCCGAGCACGCGCCGGTCTAGCCTCGCTTTCCACGTCGCGCCTGGCCGCATCGGACGACCGGCCGCTCGGCGCCTACCGTACGTGTGAGGCGGTCGACGTATGGCGGCGGAGCCTCAGGATCACCAGAGCGTAAACCGCCAGGTTAATGACGATCACGCCGGCCGCGAGGTAGCCCTTGATGGCCTCCCAGTCGGCGGGATAGAGGATGAGGCCCGCGTAGTGCTCGATGAAGCCGCCCTCGTAGCCGGCCTCGCCGGCGAGCGCCCGAAAGTGTTTCTCCAGCGGCGTCAGCGGACAGACCCAGCCGACGATCTCGATCGCCGCGGCGTACAGGGCGGCGGGAGCGTGGAGCCAGACCACTCGCGACCTCCACAGAACGAGCAGGCCGCCGAGCACCACGAAAGCCACGAACGTCAGATGTGCGAGCACGACAAGGTCGGCCAGCACGCGGTAGAGCATGGGCGACTCCTCCCAAGCTGGGGGGCGGCGAGCGTGGCCGCCCAGAGGCTCACCGCCATAGTAAGGATGGGAGAGGCGATCCCCTTGGCGCCACCGGCGAGGGCATATCATGGGTGACGCGAAGGCTTGCGCGCTGGAAGGCCGAATCCGGACGGGCGGCCTCGAGCTCTTCTACCGGGCCTGGAGGCCCGCAGAGGACCCGCGCGCCTCGGTCGTCATCGCCCACGGTCTGGGGGAGCACGGCGGCCGGTACGAGCGACTAGTCGATGCCCTTCTGGCGCGCGGCTTTGCCGTATCCGCAATGGATCACCGCGGGTTCGGCCGCTCGCCTGGCCCGCGGGGTCACGTGAGAAGCTGGGCGGAGTATCGAACGGATCTGGACAGCTTTCTCCGTCTCGCTCGACAGGCCGAACCTGGCGTTCCTCTTTTCCTGTATGGCCACAGCATGGGAGCGCTCATCGCCCTGGATTACGCGCTGGAGGCGCCCCGCTCGCTGCGGGGCCTCATTCTCAGCGGCGCTCCTCTCGAGCCGGTCGGTGTCGCGAAGCCCTGGCTCGTCTTCGTGGCGAAGGCGCTCTCGCGGATCCTGCCACGCACCGCGCTGCGTCCCGGAGTGGACGCCCGAGCCTTGTCACGCGATCCGGTGGTCGTGCGCGCGTACGAGGAGGACCCGCTCGTGCACGGACGGGCGACGGCACGCTGGGGAGTCGAGGCTCTCGCCGCGATCGAACGAGTGAGGGGACGGCTTCCGGAGTTAGAGCTACCGCTGCTCGTGATTCACGGCGGCGACGACCCGCTCAATTCGCCGGACGGGAGCCGTCTGATCGCTGATCGAGCGGGATCGGTGGATGCGACGCTGCTCATCTACGAAGGAGGTCGCCACGAGCCCCATAACGACCTGGATTGGGAGGCTGCCGTCCGCGACGTGGCGGACTGGATCGAGGCCCGGCTCTGAGCGGTCAGGGTCGAGCGCGATGCCTCAACCGATCTCCGCCGTAGGGCGTTCGACGACGGCCTCGAGCGGTTCCGCCACTTCCTCGAGGGGCCGTGCTTCCGAGGCCGTTCCCCTCTTCGCCAGCTCCTGCAGGCCGACGATGCCCTCCTCCAGCCACATGTGGTCGCCGTCCAGGACTTCCCGCGCGGTTCGGTAGAGCAGGGCGTCGTCGTTGACGGACATTTCCCGGAAAAGCTGGCGCACGCGCCGTCGCGCCATACGACAAAAGACGTCTGCCACCCTCCGTGCCTGCTCAGCCGCCGGATCGTCCTTCCGGGTGAGCATCTGTGCCTTGGAGACGACCGCCGCCATGGCGAACAGCTCGGCTCCCGCATCGACGCCTCTGAACAGAAGCGCTTGCTTGCGCTGAAGGCCTGCCCCGTGACGGATCATCTTGTGGAAGAGCGTACGAGCCAGCTTTCTCGACGACCGCTGAACGAAGCGCAGGTGCGTCGCGAGCTCGCCGAACTCACCGTACCTCGGCCATCGCCCCCAGCCGAGCCACCGCGACGGGTACCACGCCGCGTACGTGATGACGACCTTCGGTAGCCGGGCCAACTTCGCTCCGAGCGACAGATCTCCCTCGACCAACTCACCCGCGAGCTGCAGGTGCCAGTCCACCGCCTCGCGTGCGATGAACAGACGCATGATCTCGCTCGAGCCCTCGAAGATGCGATTGATCCTGAAGTCCCGAAGCATCCGCTCGAGGCCGATCGGGTCCTCTCCGCGATCGGCCAAGGAATCGCCCCGCTCGTAGCCGCGGCCGCCGCGCACCTGCATGGCCTCATCCACGAGGTCCCAGCCCACCTCCGTGTTGAACAGCTTGGCCATGGCGGCCTCGAGACGGATGTCGTACCCGGGTCGGTCCGCCAGCAGGGCCGAGATCTCGGAGACGGCGTCCATCGCGAAGGTGTTGGCGGTGATGCGCGCGATCATCTGGGCCACGGCCTCGTGCTTGCCGACCGGCTGACCCCACTGGACGCGCTCCGAGGCCCACTCGCGCACGATCTGGATCGCGGCTTTCCCGCTCCCCACGGCTGTGGCCGGGATCGTCAGGCGGCCCGTGTTCAGGGTCACCAGCGCGATCTTCAACCCGCGTCCCTCCTTGCCGAGGAGATTCTCCGCAGGGACCCTGACGTCGCGGAAGCGGATGATGCCGTTCTCGATACCTCCGAGGCCCATGAAGTGGAGCCGTTGGACGACCTCCACGCCCGGCCAATCGATATCGACGATGAACGCCGAGATCATCCCGGTGTCGGTGTGCCGGGCCATGACCACGATGATGTCGGCCACCGTCCCGTTCGTGCACCAGAGCTTCTCGCCGTTGAGGATGTAGCCAGCCTCGGTCCGCTCGACGGTCGTCGAGAGGCGGGCGGGGTCGGATCCGACATCGTCCTCCGTCAGGGCAAAGGCCGAGATCGCGCCCTCGGCAAACCGCGGCAGATAGCGACGCTTCTGCTCGTCGGTCCCGAAAAGCTTGAGCGGCTGCGGGACACCGATCGATTGATGGGCGGAAAGCAAGGCAACGAGGCTCCCGTCGGCGCTGCCGAGGACCTCCATGATTCTGCTGTATTCGGTCTGATTGAAGCCGTGGCCGCCGTACTCCGGCGGGATCTTGAGCCCGAAGGCTCCCATCTTCCGGAGTCGGTCCACCACATAGGGTGGGATCTTCCGGTCCCGATCGATCTGCTCGGAGTCGACTTCGGTGCGCAGGAACTCCCGCAGCTCATCGATGAACGCACGCGCCGCCGGGCCAATGTGCTCGTCGGGGTCCGGGTAGGGGTGAATCAGGCCCAGCCGGAAGTCGCCCAGGAAGAGGTCCCGCACGAACGTGTGGTCCCCCCATTCCGTCTCACGCGCCCCTTCCGCGACGCGCCGTGCTTCGGCCTCGCTCGCATGCGTCTTAACCGTGCTCATCGCTCATCTCTACTTATCTGAAAAACTTCCAGGTCGCGTTTTCTCTCTCATTCTCAACCTAAAACCACGCACGTGCTTGAAACACCGGCGGAGCGTTCAGAGGTCCGGTCAGGGGAGCACCGGGTCGTCTCGCAGCTCGCGCTCGATCCAATCCCGGGCGACCTGGCGAAGGTCGCGTCCCTCGACATCGACCGCGCGGTTCATCGCGCGCATCTCTTCGGTGTCGAGGCGGCCGGCCAGCTGGTGCAGCGCCTCCCGGAGTGCCGGGTATCTCTTCAGCGCGGCGGCGCTCACCACAGGTGCGGCCTCGTACGGAGGGAAATACCGCCGGTCGTCCTCGAGCATCACGAGATCCAGCGCCGCGATCTGACCGTCCGTCGAGTTTCCCGCCACCAGATCCACGATGCCGTTCGCCAGCGCGCGATACAGGAGCCCGAGGTCCATGAGGCGCGGGTCCCGGCTGAATCGCAGCCCGTAGAGGAGCTCGAGCCCGGGTAGTCCGTCCTCCCGCTCGGTGAACTCGTAGCCGAATCCGGCTGTCCAGTTCTCCGCATGGGGCACCGCGTCGCTGATGGTGCGGAGATCCAGGGAGTCTGCTGTGCTCCGACGGACGAGAATGGCGAAGGTGTTCTCGAAGCCGAGGGGTGCCGACCACTCCGCGGCCCAACGCCGGCTATACTCGGAGGTGACGACGCGACGCACCGAGTCCGGGTCCGTAAGCGGCGGATGCTCGAGGATCGCCGTGAAGGCCGTGCCCGTGTACTCGACGTACAGGTCGATGCCGCCGCCGAGTAGAGCCTGGTGGCAGATGAACGTGCCGCCGAGGTGGAGGCGGCGCTGCACGGGGATCTCCGTCGTGCGCTCGATCCAGCCCGCGAGGATCTCGCCGAGGAGGCTCTGCTCGGTGAAGTTCTTGGAGCCGACGACGAGAGGGGCACGCTCCTCGCCGCAGCCCTGAAGCGCGATCGCCGCCAGGAGAGCCACGGCGACGAGGCCACCCAGCCCCTTCCGGCCGGCGCCGGGTCCTGCCTTCACGCGCGGCGCCAGCGCGAGTATCTGCGTTCCAGAAGACCCAGACCGGCGTCCGCGGCCAGTGCCAGGAGGGCTGCCGGAATCGCGCCCGCCAGGATCACCTGGTTGTTCACCATCGAAATCCCCTGGAAGATGAATACTCCGAGCCCACCGGCGCCGATCGCCGCCGCGATCGTGGCGATCCCGATGCCGATGACGGTCGCCAGCCGTACCCCGCCCACGATCACTCCGAGCGCGAGTGGAAACTCGACCTCGCGTAGCAGCTGAGCGTCGGTCATTCCCATGGCGACGCCCGATTCGCGAACGGCCGGATCGATGCCACGAATGCCCTCGTAGGTGTTGCGCACGATCGGAAGGAGCGCATAGGCGGAGAGCGCGACAATGGCCGTGCGCGCCCCGATTCCGCCGATCAGAGGGACGGGGATCAGGAAGCCGAACAGCGCCAGGCTCGGGATGGTCTGGATCACGTTCACGAAGCCGATGATCGGCTTGCGAAGAGCCGCTCGCCGCGTGAGAAGGATGCCCGTGGGGATTCCGATGAAGATGGCGATGCCGACGGAGGAGCCGACGAGAAAGAGGTGCTCGACCGTCCTCGCGAGCACGTCGGCCCGGTTGGCGATCAGGTAGTCGAGAAGGCTCATCCCGCCGCCTTGGCCGAGCTCAAGCCTCGTCCTCCGGTTGAAAGGCCACCGCGGCCGGGATCCTGGATTCGCCGAACTCGGCGGGGCTACCCGCGAAGACGACGCGGCCCTCGGCGAGCAGGACGATCCGGTCTCCCAGCCGGTGCGCCTCACGGACGTCGTGTGTCACGAACAACACGGCCTTGCCGAGCTGGGTGGCGAGGCGGCGAAACTCCACCTGCAGCTCGCGTCGCGTGACCGGATCCAGGGCGCCGAAGGGCTCGTCCGCTAGGAGAATGGGCGGGTCGGCGGCCAGCGCGCGTGCCACGCCGACTCGCTGCTGCTGACCGCCCGAAAGCTCCGTCGGATAGCGGCCGGCGTACTCGGCAGCTGGGAGGCCTACGAGCTCGAGCAGCTCCGCCGTGCGCCGCTCGAGCCTCTCCCTCTCCCAGCCGAGCAGCCGCGGCACGAGCGCCACGTTGGCGGCGACCGTACGGTGAGGGAATAGGCCGATCCGCTGGATCACGTAGCCGGTGTGGCGACGGAGAGCGATCGGGTCCCACTCCGTCGTCGGCCGTCCGTCCACGAGTACGGCACCCGACGTGGGCTCCAGGATTCGGTTCACCAGGCGCAGGGCGCTCGATTTTCCGGCTCCGCTGCGACCCAGGATGACGGTGGTCTCGCCGCTCGCCGCGCGGAACGGCACCCGGCGGAGCACATCCACGCACCCCAGTCTGAGCGATACGTCGTCGAACTCGACCGCGGCCGTCGGGGATGCGTCCGTCGTCAATCAACCTCCTGAATCCTCAGCGCCTGGCGGCTGCCCGGGGTTCTCGGGGTCTGCGCCCCCGGCTCCCTCCTTCAACTTGGCTCTGGCGTTGGACGGCTGCAAAGGCGCCGCCTAGTTTTGCGCTTCCGGCCCGCTCGAGCGCGGCGGTGGAGTGTACGGAGACCTGAATGGAGAGACCGAGCGCAGGAACGGCCGACGAGAGGGTCGTGGTGCGAAACGTCCTCGGCCCGCGCGATCGGCACGCCGAGCTAGCGCGCGACGTGCGCGCCGGGTTGACCGGCCCGGTCAAGGAGATCCCTCCCAAGTACTTTTACGATGCGCGCGGGTCCCACCTGTTCGAGCGCATCACGGATCTGCCCGAGTATTATCTGACGCGCGCGGAGACCGAGATTCTCGAGCTCCACGCCGTCGATTTTGTCTCCGATATCGGCGCCCACGTGCTCGTCGAGTACGGTTCGGGAAGCTCCACCAAGACGCGCCTCCTCCTGGACGCCATGCGCGCGCAGGGGACGCTGGAGGGCTACGCGCCGGTCGATGTGAGCGAGGACGCCCTGCATGCCGCGGCAGACCTTCTCGTCGACGAGTACCCTGAGCTCCAGGTCGTGATCGTCGTTGCGGACTTCGATGCGCCTCTGGATCTCTCGTTCGCCGGCAGGCCCCAGCTGATCGCCTTCCTCGGCTCGACGATCGGCAACTTCACCACGGAGGCGGCTCGCCGATTCATGGAGTGCGTGGCGGAGGAGCTCGAGCCCGGCGACGGCTTTCTGATCGGCTTCGATCTCGTCAAGGACGCTCGGGTGCTCGAGGCGGCCTACGACGACGCGGCCGGGGTGACGGCGGCATTCAACCTGAACGTGCTGCGCGCCCTCAACCGTGAGCTACACGCCGACTTCGACGAGAAGACGTTCCGACACCGAGCCTTCTATGACTCCGAGCGCGCCCGGATCGAGATG
The DNA here is from genome assembly GCA_037385645.1 of Gemmatimonadales bacterium. Classification (GTDB taxonomy): domain Bacteria; phylum Gemmatimonadota; class Gemmatimonadetes; order Palauibacterales; family Palauibacteraceae. Next base: position 101 of record JARRMU010000087.1, on the reverse strand, counting down.
CACCTCGTGTCCGAAACGGCCCAGTCGGTGTGCATCGCCGATCTGGATCTGGAGGTCAGGTTCCAGGCCGGAGAGTCGATTCGCACCGAGTTGAGCCACAA
>JARRMU010000086.1:0-13509 GCA_037385645.1 Gemmatimonadales bacterium | reverse complement strand
CTAGCCGGTCGGCCGGCATGCGGGTCACGAAGTTGGCCTCGAAGCCGTGCGTGTTGTTTCCGTACGATTCCTTGAGCAGCCGGCCCTCCCGGCGCAGACGTTCGTACAGATCCGTTCCCCGGAGCGCAGTCAGGATGCCGACCATCGCCATCGGAATTCCGGCCTCACGGATGAAGGCGATCTGACGGTCGAAGATGTCGTCCGTATCCTCGTCGAAGCCGACGATGAAACCGCTCGAGACCTCGATGCCGTGCGCCTGGATGCTACGCACGGACTCCAGCAGGTCGAGCTTGGCGTTGACGGGCTTGTTGGCGCCGAGGAGGCTCTCGATGGCAGGGGTCTCGATCCCAAGGAAGACGAAGCTGAAGCCGGCATCGCGCATCGGCCGCATCAGCTCGTCATCGGCGCCGAGGTTGACCGAGGCCTCGGTGAAGAACTGGAACGGAAAGCCGTGGTCGCGCTGCCAGCGCTCGAGCGCCGCCAGCGAGCGCTTCGCCAGCCGGCGGTTGCCGATGAAATTGTCGTCGACGAAGAAGACCGCCCCACGCCACCCTGCGGCAAGAAGGGCGTCCAACTCTGCGGTCATGCGGTCCGGTGACTTGACCCGATGCCGGCGGCCGTAGAGCTTCCAGATGTCGCAGAACTCGCAAGAAAACGGACAGCCACGCGAGTGCTGCACCGCCATCGAGGCGTAGGCTTCGAGGTCGAGAAGATCGAATCGTGGCACCGGGGAGTCGTCGACGTCAGGGAAGCCCTCGGCGCGATACACCGGCATCGCGCGACCCCGCTCCAGGTCTTCGGCGAACGTGGCGATCGCTCCCTCGGCCTCGCCGATGAAAACGTGATCCACACCGTTGAGGCGCTCCGGCGAAATGCTCGGATACGGACCCCCGGCCGCCACCGGGACGCCCAGCCGGTTGCAGCGCGCGACGACCTCGCCGAGCGACGGTGCCTGCACGACCATCGTGGACGTCAGGACCACGTCGGCCCACAGCAGATCGGAGTCGCGCAGCGGGGCCACGTTCATGTCGATCAGCCGCAATTCCCAGTGTTCCGGCAGCATGGCCGCAACCGTGACGAGGCCGAGAGGCGGCAGAGCGGCGCGGCGCTCGATATACGGCAGTGCCCCGCTGAAGCTCCAGTAGGTCTGGGGAAGATGCTCGGGGTAGACGAGCAGTGCCTTCATGGCGTTCTCCCTGGCGTGTCGCTTGCGGATGATCTCGGCGCCGGGCCCACGTCGACAAGCAGAAGCTCGGCGTTCTCTTGTGCTGTGAGCGAGACCGAGCGCTCGGTCGTCAATCCCCCGCCGTCCCCTTGGGTCATGACGATGTCCTGCAGGCTCGCCACGCCGCAGATGAGATGGAGCCAGGCTTTCCGACCCTGCTGCTTCTCATGGATGTGGTGAGGTCCGGCATCGACTACTGCTGAGTAGATGAGGGCGTCCTGGGAAATGCGCAGCGATCCCGTTCGCCCGTCCGGAGACGCAACAACACAGAGCACGTTGTGACGCTGCGCTGCTCCGAAGCGCTGCTGCTCGTGAGCCCTGACGAGCCCGACCTCCCAGGGACGCAGGGCGATACGGAAGATGTGCGCCCAGTCGGTCCGTGAGGCATTCGTCTCCTTGTGGCGGATGCCACGGCCGATGTTCATGCGCTGGAACTCGCCGGCATGAACCACGCCCGAGCTCCCGGTCGAGTCCTCCTGCGCAAGGGCACCTCTGTACACGTAGGTGACGATCTCTGCTTCCTCGGTTGGGTAAGACGCAGAGCCCCCGCCCGGTGGCATCCGGGTTTCGGCGAGACTGATGAGGAACCCGAACTCGTCGATGGACGGGCCCGGAGGCTTCTGGGGGTAGAACGTCAGCCAGCTATCCTGCTTGCCACGCTTGACGTGGAGGCGCTCGGAGTTCCTACGCAGCACGATCACTTGTCGACCTCGCTGGAAGAAAAGGGCCGCGGGAGGGCTTTCAGCTTCGACGGCGCGCGCGCCGGTGTGTGTTGCCGGGGTTGACAAGAGGGCGACCTTTTCCACACATGCCGCAGCAGGTGCATCATCGCTCTCGTCGCCAGGCGTGAGACCTCCCGCGGATCAGAGCTGTACTGCGCCGCCTCATCGAAGGCGGCCACGACCAGCTCACCGAGCTGGGCAGTCTCGTGAGCGTTCGTGCGCATGGGGTCTCTTCTCCGTTCCTGTCCGGAGCTGGCGATCAGCCGGCGTGTCCAGGCGCCACGGCTAGCCCGAACACACCCGCCACGAAAAGAAGCATGAAAACTGGAGTCAGCACGTCGCGTCCTTAGAGTTGGCGCGTTCGATCTTCGGGGCCCACCACGGACCCGGACGAATGCCGGCGCCTGGTCCTCACCATCAAGACAGCATCGTTCGTGCCAACGGCTACGAACGAAAGAAAGACGAGCGATTCGACCGCGCGGGGCGAGGGAGGGACGACCAGATCGATCAAAATGAAGTATAGTCCCTTCAATGTGATGGAGGTATCCGATGCGCGCCGACGATCTGCATCACAAGGAACTCCTGGAACTTGACCCGGACGGAGGCGTGATCCGTTTCGCCGGGCAGCGCGCGCTCCTGCTCGACGCCGTGGCCATGGGGGTCTTGCGGCAGTATCTCGTCGACAACTTCGGCCTGACTGCGGCTCGAGCAGTCCTGACCCAGTTCGGCTTTGCCCACGGCTGGCGCATGGCGGAGGCCATGCAGAAGGAATTCAGGTGGGCGAGTCATGAGGAATGGCGTCGCGCCGGCCCTCGCATCCACACCCTCGGTGGGCTTTTCCGCACCCGGCCGGGAAATGAGGACCCGCTGACCAAGAAGGGGGCGATGCTGCTCGCATCCTACGAGGCGGAGCAGCATCTCCTGCACTTCGGTCGCTCCGATTCACCCGTGTGCTGGACCATTTGCGGCCTGACGAGTGGCTACGTCAGCCACACCACCGGAAAGGAGATCTACGTCCTCGAAGATCGCTGTCTGGGCAAAGGTCACGCGGCGTGCCACCTGCTGGGGCGTACGCGCGAAGAGTGGGGTGACGAACGCGCCGAGGAGCTGGCGTTCTTCGATTCGGGGCGCCTCGCGGAGTGCCTCGATGTCTCGCTCAGCAGGGTCACGGAAACCTTGAAGGCCGCGGAAAAGAAGCTCCGGGCACACCGTCGAGTCCTGGTCCGCGTGGTACCCGACGTGGAGGAGCCGCTGGGGATCGTCGCCAAGAGCCCCAAGATGCAGCACGTGCTGGCGCTGGCACGGCGGGTGGCGAAAGTCGATGCCACCGTGCTCATTACCGGCGAGAGCGGGGTGGGCAAGGAACGGATCGCGCGACTCGTTCACGACGAGTCAACACGCGCCGCTGGACCGTTCATCGCCGTCAACTGCGGGGCGATCACCGAGACGCTCCTCGAGAGCGAGCTCTTCGGGCACAAGCGCGGCGCGTTCACGGGTGCGGCCTCCGACCGGCACGGCCTGTTCGAAACGGCCAATCACGGAACGCTACTGCTGGACGAGATCGGTGAGGTCTCTCCGGGCATGCAGGTCAAGCTGCGGGGTCGCAGACGGCGCCTTCCGGCAGGACCTCTACTACCGGCTCAAGGTCGTCGAGCTGCACGTTCCTCCGCTCCGCGACCGCCGGGACGACATCTTGCCGCTCGCCCGGGTGCTTCTCGCGGATGCAGCGGTTCGGATGGGGCGCAAGATCTCGGGCCTCGTCCCACGTGCCGTGGATCAGCTCCTACGCTACGAGTGGCCGGGCAACGTGCGCGAGTTGGAAAACGCCATGGAACGTGCCGTCGCGCTCGCCCGCGGTAGTCGCGTGGACCTCGAAGATCTGCCCCAGGAGATCCGTCAGGCGTTCCCCAAGCCGGTGGTTGACGGGGGAACGGTGCAGCCGCTGACCGAAGTCGAAAAGGATTACATCCTGGCGGTGCTGGAGCTGAACGGCGGAAACCAGACGCGCACCGCCGAACAGCTCCAGATAGGCTCGGCGACGCTGTACCGCAAGCTCAAAAAATATGGCCTTATCGGGGAATCTCCGGGCCGAACGAAAAAGCCGACAAACCGATCGGGTTAACGCATCTCGGGGTAAGGACGCCCAGTAGGCCAAGTGGATCGATGGTCGAAGCGCGCCGCAGCGGACGAAGGTCAGCACCCACGACAATGGTCTCACCCACCGCGCCACAGCTGCTACGATCGAGCGCGGATTTCGATTGGCGATCGATTGGCGCTCCGGTTTTCCGGGCCACGCCGGCCCTCACGGTGTCGATGTCTCGCCGGCTACCCGCTCTACGGCATGACGCTGGACTCCGATGAACACAGACCACGTCGTCATCAGCAGCGTTCTCGTTGCATCTCTCGTGCTCTTCGCCTGGGGGCGTTGGCGTTATGACGTCGTCGCCATCGCGGCCCTGGTTGTCGTCGCGCTGTTCGGGTTGGTCGATGCCGCTGAAGTGTTCTCCGGCTTTGGCCATCCCGCGATCATCACCGTCGCCGCCATGCTTGTCATCAGTTATGCGATGGAGACCTCCGGCGTGGTCGCGCTTCTCGGTCGTGGATTGGCAGTCGTCGCTGTGGGCCGTTGGAGTACGCTTGCCGTGCTCATGATCACGGTCACGGCTCTGTCCGGATTCATGAACAACATCGGGGCCCTCGTCCTGATGCTTCCCGTCGCGGTGCATCTGGCTCGCGCCCAGGGAGTCCACAAGTCGAGATACCTGATGCCGATGGCGTTTGCGTCGATGCTCGGCGGGTTGATCACGTTGATCGGAACGCCGCCCAACATCATTGTCGCGAGTTTTCGCGATCAGGCCGGTCTTGAAGGCTACGGAATCTTCGACTTTGCACCGGTGGGCCTGATGGTCGCGACCGGGGGTATTGTCGCCATGATGGCGCTTTCCGGTCGGTTCATTCCCCAGCGCGACCCGGTGGATGAAACGAGACCGCTCGATCACATCGATCCCTACATGACCGAGGTCATCGTCCCCGAGGGCAGCGCGCTGATCGACCAGACCCTCAGAACGCTGGAAGAGCGAGGACATGGCGATCTGAGCGTCGTCGCCTTGGTGCGCCGCGGCGAGGAGCTGGTCGCGCCGCGCCGCAGCGTCCAGATTCTTGCGGGAGACCTGTTGGTGATCGAGGCGGATCAGGAATCGTTGCAAGAGCTGATCAGCGATCACAGCCTGGAAGTCACCGGTCAACGGCGATTCAAGGCCAATCGCCTGCAGATCGACGATTTCTCCGTCGTTGCGGCGGTCGTTTTGCCGCAATCCCGGTTGAGCGGACGAACGGCAACGGGACTGCAATTGCGGTCGTCCTACGGCCTGAACTTGCTCGGCGTGTCCCGTCAAGGGCATGACATCGTCGGCCGACTCGGCCACACCCGTATCGAGCCCGGTGACGTCCTGATGGTACAGGGCGAAGCCGAGGCCATGGACGAGACGCTGACCCGACTGGACTGTCTCGAATTGGCGGACTCCCAGCTCACTCCCAGGCGGCGTTTCGATCCCGTCGTGCCCGCAATCTTCGCAGGCGCGATCCTGTGCACCGCGTTCGGCATGGTCAAGATTGAAGTGTCCCTCGTTGCCGCGGTGTTGTTGATGGTCCTCCTGAGACGCGTGTCGGTGAAAGACATCTACGAGAAAGTAGATTGGCCGGTGATCGTGCTCCTGGGCGCGATGATTCCCGTGGGGGGCGCATTGGAGACCAGCGGTACGACGCGACTCATCGTGGAGAACTTCGAGAAAGTCGGTGGAGGACTCGGACCGGTCGCAATCGTCGCTCTTCTGATGGCCGCCGCGATGGCGCTGTCGAACATCGTCAACAACGCCGCCGCGGCTGTTCTGATGGCGCCGCTGGCGCTCCAGCTGGCGAGCGGTCTGGGAATCAACGGCGATCCTCTTCTCATGGCGGTCGCCGTGGGAAGTTCGTGTGCGTTCCTCACGCCGATCGGTCATCAATCGAATCTGCTGGTGATGGGACCGGGGGGCTACGAATTCGGCGACTACTGGCGCCTGGGACTTCCGGTGTCCATGGCCGTACTGGCGACGGGCGTGCCGGCTATCCTTTGGATCTGGCCTGCCTGAGACTCGATCACGCCGTCACTCAGCGATGAAGCAGCGCAGAGCCGCCGTCCCGGAGTTCCTGCGCAGCTTGTCCAGGGCCTTGGACTCGATCTGGCGGATTCGCTCGCGCGTGAGCGTGAACTCGTTTCCGATCTCACCAAGCGTATGCCGGCGTCCACCTCCGATGCCGAAACGCAGCCGGATGATCCTCGCTTCCCGCTCTGTCAGGCACTCGAGCGTCGATTCCGTCCGCTGCCGCAGGTTGGCCCGCGCGGCACGCTGAAAGGGCGACGGCTCGCCGTCGTCCGCGATGAGATCCTGGATCACGGCGCCGTCGTCGTCGCCGACGGGCCTGTCGAGCGAGATCGGAGCGTGGCCGAGACGCAGGACCTGGCGCACCTTGTCCACGGGCATCTCCAGCTCCTCGGCGATCTCGGTCGGAGTCGGCTCCCGCCCGTAGCGCTGGACCAGGGCGACCTGGACGTGGGCGACCCTGAGGATCAGCTCGTTCATGTGCACCGGCACGCGAATCGTCCGGGACTGGTCGGCGATCGCGCGGCTCACGGCCTGGCGCACCCACCAGGTCGCGTAGGTCGAGAACTTGTAGCCCCGGCGGTATTCGAACTTCTCCACCGCGCGCATCAGGCCGATGTTGCCTTCCTGGATCAGGTCGAGAAAACCGACCCGGGATTGGGTGAATTTCCTGGCGATGGAGACGACGAGGCGAAGGTTGCTGCGGATCAGCATGCTCTTGGCTTGTTCGATCTCGCGCAGCCCGCGACGAATGCGGGCCGACCATACGGGCCGACCCTCCGAGCACAGAGCAGCGCGCGCCAGGCGATCGATGGTACCCGCTCTCAGTTGCAGCTTGCGCAACTCACGCGCGGCGGTCACGCTGCGACGCGCGCCCTCCCACGCCGTCCGCCGGTAAGTCGGCCCGCCGGGCGTGAGACGTTGCAGCCGGGCTTCGAGTCTCCTGGCTTCACGCAGGCTGGCCTGGATGCGCTGGATCGCCAGACGCAGGTCCTCGAGACGCCGCCTCGACGGAACGCCTTCCCATTCGAAGAAGCAATCGGTTCCGACACTCCGACGACGGATCTGATCGTCCATCCGTGGAAGCTCTTCTTCGAGGACGAGGCACTGCGCAAGAGATCCGATGACGCGGCGCATGCCGAGCTCTATCTTGCGGCAGAGCATGATCTCCGACTGGCGTGTCAGCAACGGGACCGAGCCCATCTCCTTGAGATAGACCCGCAGGTTGTCGCCGCTGCTTTCCGGTTGGCGCGCACGGACTTCCGGTCGAGGGTCGGCCATTCGGTCTCCGGGGCCCTTGCCCTGAATTGCGCCGTGTCGCGGGGATCAATTTGAACCCATGCCAACAAAAAGGGGCGCCCGCGAAGGACGCCCCAGATTTAGTTCCAAATGGACCGACGGTCGATCAGAAGCCGCGACCGCCGCCGGAGCGCTCGCGCGCCTCATTGACGTTCAGCTGCCGTCCGTCCATCGAGTGGCCATTCAGCTCGCTGATGGCCTGGTCGGCGTGCTCGCTGTTGCCCATCTCGACGAACCCGAAACCGCGGGGTCGCCCGGTGTCACGGTCGGTGATCAACTTGACTTCCGCGACCGTGCGCTCGTTCTGCTCGAACAGCGACCGCACCGCGGACTCGTCCGCGCTGAAGGGCAGGTTGCCGACGTACAATCTCGTTCCCATCTCTCAGACTCCTCGCTCCCCAGTGGAGAGCTTTCTTCGAGTTCCCGGCCCATGACTCCAACAACGGGTCAGGATCGGTGCCGAGGCGCGACGCACTTCGGCTCGGCTTCGGCACGGCAAAAAGTCGTTTCTGTACGATTGGTTGCGACCGGGAACCTGCAAGGACGGTACAGGCCGCAAGGCACCTTGTCAAGGCAGGCTCGACGAACGTTGGCAGGATCACAACGGGTCGTGCGGATAGTCCGGCTTCCGGTGCTGAAATGACAGGATGGCGGGTTTCACCACTACGCCGGCGTCGACGTTCACTGCCCTCCGAATGGTCTCGTTCTGTTGCCAGCTTTCCCGGCCTGCCACCACCGAGGGGATATGAACGATCAGGGCGGCGGAGATGGAACGCGACGCGCTCTCCCAAAGATACGTGGGCGTATGATCGACCGCATAGTAGTCCACCCGTCCCACCTTGAAAATGGGCTCCCTGAACGTCGTGGGTTTGGCGAAATAGAACCCCATGCCTTCATCACAACTCACGTCGATGATCAGGCAGCCCGACCGCAAACAGGTCTTTTCAGCCTCCGTCACGAACATCAGGGGATTGTCGGGTTCCTGAAACGTCCCGTTGATGATGATATCGGATTCGTTGATGAGATCGATCAAGGGGCGCGTGGCACCGTCGTGTTCCACCACCAGCATGCGTGCCTCTTCCTCCCCGCCGGGCACGATTCGGACATAGTGGCAATCCAGCACTTCCTCCCGCACCTCGTGGTCGGGACGCTGGATACAGATCGTGATATCCCGGAAACCGTGGGCCTTGAGCGCGTAGATGGCCCCGCGGCTGACCGCTCCGAAACTGAGAATGATCACCTTGCGTTGATTGCCGTAGTGCCCGTCGATGCCCTTGAGTTGCAGCGCATGCAGCACCGCGCAATAGCCTGCCATTTCGTTGTTCTTGTAAAACGTGTGTCGTCCTCTCGTTCCATCGGGACTCCACACGAACATATCCTCGAAGGCGATGAGGGTTTGGCGGCGGTCTATGGCCGCCTGGGTGATCGGCCGCTGCTGTGCGCAGTGCGGATAACCCCAGAGGATGCCCCCTTTCTTGAGCTCCTGCAGATCCGCGAGCATCGGCTTGTTCAGAATGACCGCGCCCAACTCCGCCAGGAGTTCGTGACGGGTGGCGATGCCCCCCGACTGATCGGCTATCTCCGCATCGGTGAGTTCGAACCGTTCCCCGTAGCCCTCCTCGAAAATCAACTCGCGACGCACGGACTCGGGCAGGCGCCGCAGATGTTCGGGATGGATGGGCACACGATGCTCATCGACCTTCTTGGACGTCCCGATGACTCCCAGGTTCAGTTTGCTCACAGCATTTCCTCGTTGTTGAGGCCACCTGGCCCGCGAATGGCGCGGTTCAACACGTCTTCTTCAGAGCCCCACGTCCGCTACCAGTTGACCAGGAACCAATGGATCTGTCCCCATTCACGGTTAACCCCAATCGCTAAAATATACCATTTCTTTGAGGCTTTCCGGTCGACATACTTTACTGAATACAGTAAAGTAGTGCCTTCAAAGGGTCGGAACACCGCTCGACACAACGGAGAGAAGCATGAAGCAGGCTCCCAGCGACGAACTCGATACCGGTACGGTCGCCGGTCGGCTCGACGAACTCTCCAGGGTGGTCCGTTCCGGGAGACTCGTGCGACTGCTGAAGGGCGAGGGGCTCAGCAAAAGCACGGTCGAGGAGCTACTGCGGCCCGAGAGCCTCTTGGCGCTGCGGGGGATCCTCACCGATCGCCTCTCCGGAACCGAGGAGGAATGACGGGGAATGCTCTGGAGACGCAACAGGCCAAAGTGGCTCATCGATCCGTCGAAGGTGGCGTTTGGCGCCGTGGTGGAACACGGCAGCCGAAACCTGAGCCGTTCCCACCTGAGAGTCCAATACCGTGGAGCATCCGGTCCGCGCTTCGTCCCGCTGGCGGAGTTCGTTCGACGTTGTCGGGAAGCCGTTCGAGACGGAGTCTCGCTCGACATCGAGCACCTCCTCCTCGCCCCGATCCTCATGCGCCACCACGCGAAGTTCTTCGATCACCTCACGGACTGGATCCCCGCCACTCGTCGCGCGCGCAGAGCGCGGTTCGAGCACCCGATGTCGCGCGATTGACGACCCGACCGGCGCCGTACCACGCGACTCGACGGAACCGCGAGAACGATCGGACCGGATCGATGAGGATGCACCAAGCATGTCACGCATGACGCTCTCCGACTCTCAGGAGCTGAGCGCAGTCTTGGCGCCCGTGTTTCACGACCTTCCCGACGGAATCATGGTGTCCGACAGAAGTGGGCGAATCCTGTACTCCAATGCGGCTGCCCGGCGGATTCTCGGTGTGGAAGTGCTCGACGTGGATCCGGATGAGCGGGCACGGATCTTCGGCTGCCACCTCCCGGACAGCGTGACCCCGTTCCCGTCCGGTCGGCTGCCGCTTGCCCGAGCCCTCTGCGGAGAGCTGGTTCAAGACGTCGAGATCTTCTTACGGAACGAAGGCGTTCCGGACGGCATCTGGATCAAAGCAAGCGCGGCGCCCCGGCGGGACGAGGACGGCAACGTGTCCGGCGGTGTGGTGGTTTTTCGTTCCATCACCCGCGAGAGGCAGTCTCTCGAAGCGATCCGACGTTTGTCGAGCGCCGTCGAGCAGACCGCCGATGCCGTCATCATCACCGATATGGAAGGCACGATCGAATACGTCAATCCGGGATTCGAGCGGATGACCGGGTACAGCCGAGAGGAGGTCGCGGGTCGCACTCCACGTGTTCTGAAGTCCGGCGAGCACGACCCCCGATTCTACGAGGACATGTGGAGCACCGTGCTGGGCGGGGGCGATTTCCGCGGAACCCTGCTCAACCGAAAGAAGAACGGAAAGCTGTTCCATGCCGAGCAGACGATATCGCCGGTCAGAGGCTCCGATGGCCAAAACGCGTTTCTCGTGTCGGTGCTGAAAGACATCACGGAGCGTCTGCAAAACCTGCAACTGCAGGTCGAGATGGGTGTGGCGCAACAAGTGCAGCGACGGCTGTATCCGCGGAGCGCACCCCGCATACCGGGTTTCGACATTGCCGGCGCTGCGTTTCCGGCCACGACCATGTGCGGCGACCTCTTCGACTTCTTCCCGATGCCGGGCGATTGCCTCGGACTTGCGGTTGCCGACGTCTGCGGCCACGGACTCGGCCCCTCGCTTCTCATGGCCCAGGCGCGTGCTTATCTGCGCTCCGTGGCTATTTCGTGTTTTGACGTGGGTGAAGTGCTGCGCCGGCTCAACGAGATATTGGTCGTCGATTCCGACGTGCGAGACTACTTGACGCTACTGGTCGCGAGACTCGATCCTCGCGGTCGAACCCTGGCCTTCGCCAGCGCCGGACACGTTACGGGCTATTTGCTCGACCGAAACGGCAAGACCCGTGAGTGTCTTGAAAGCACCGGGATTCCTCTCGGAATGTTCGCCGGACGCGACTTCCGATCCGGACCGTCCATTCCGCTGAAGCGAGACGAGATCGTGGTTCTCTTCACCGACGGCCTCACGGAGATCGGGGAGTCCGAGGGAAACGCGTTCGGCACGGACCGGGTGCTGAAGTTCGTCGAGGATCATCGCCACGAATCTTCTTCCGACATCGTGCACGGTTTGTACAAAGCGACGAAGACCTTCGGGGGCACGAGCCTTCAGACCGACGACATCACCGTCGTCGTCTGCAAAGTCGAAGCTGCACCGTAAGAACGCGAGCCGGACGGAGGCCGACGCGTCATGTTCCGAGTCGGCGGTAGCCGACGAGCTTTCTCCGCTGTTCATCCCAGAGGCGGAACGACATCGACTTCAGGCTACGCCATAGCGTAAGAGGCTCGACTTCCCGGAACAGCGCGGTCTCGTTGTGGCATCGCTCCAGGTTGTAGTTGGGAATGGCCGGGCTCAGGTGATGGATGTGGTGGAATCCGATGTTGCCGGTGAACCACTGCAGAACCCTGGGCAGCTTGTAGAACGAGCTGCCGTGGAGGGCCGCCTTCGCGTAGTCCCAGTCCTCGCCTCTTTCCCACTGTACACCTTCGAATTGATGCTGTACGTAGAACAGCCAGACTCCCGCCGCCGCGGCGAACACGATCACCGGGAGCTGGATCAGCACGTAGGCCTTGATGCCTATGGTCAGGCTCATCAGCACCACGATCGCCAGGAGTGCCCCGTTCGTCCAGTACACGCCTCGGCGTTCTCGTTTCCCGACCGCGCGCGACGGGAACCTCTGCTGGACCACGAAGACATAGAACGGCGCAATGCCGAACAGCACCAGAGGATTGCGAGCGATGCGGTAGGCGAGACGTTTCCGGCGGGTGGCCTCCGCGTACTCCCGCACGGTGAGCGTCCAGATTTCCCCCGCGCCGCGGCGATCCAGGTCGCCCGACGTCGCGTGGTGCAAAGCATGTTTGTGCCGCCACTGGCGGTACGGCGTGAAGGTCAGCACGCCCGTGAGGAATTCGGTGAGACGATTCGCGCGTCGCGATCTGAAGAAGGAGCCGTGTCCGCAGTCGTGGAAGATGATGAAGATGCGCACCAGAAATCCGGCGGCAACGACGGCAAGCGCGAGCGTGATCCAGTAGGAAATGTCCAGCGTCCAGATCATGAGACCCCAGACGGCCAGGTAAGGCACCAGGCTGTTGGCGAGTTGCCAGGCGCTGCTGCGCAGGACCGGTTCTCGATGTCGGGCGACGGCCTGTTTCCAGGGCGATGATGGCAAAGGACTCTTGCAGGTTCTGTCTGACACTACCGATTCTCCAAAGGTGCCCGCCGCAGGTTTACTCATCGCGGAAATGGAGTGGATCTCTGAGGTTCTGTAGCGCGCGGTAGTAGTAGAGCGGCGTCGGTCGTTTCCCCTTGAACCGCAATGATCTCAGGAACCGGGCTTCCTCCTCGGCCAGGTCACCGCTCAGGGAGCGGTCCCGGAGGAACTCCTTCAATCCAGGCTCTTCGTCGACACGCTCGTCCAGCTCCCTTTCGACGAACTCGAGTCTGCGGGAGTGGCCCGGAGCCAGTCGTTGATTCAGCACGATCTCTATGGCGAAGCTGTTCAGATCGATATCCCAGGTTTCGATCAGCGGATCCAGGAAGAAGGCACAGTTCTCGACCGACACGGTCAACACGTCCGCATCCAGGAACTCGAGGACGAGGACACGCATCTGTTTGTAGCTGCGCCCGGTGCGTTTCGCGACCAGCTTGAGCCAGCTTTCATTCGCCAGCTCCTTCTTGGCTGCGCGCTTGACGGCGTCCAGGAGCTTCTGTGTGACCAGGTGCTCGAGAGCGCCGAAGGGCTCCTTCTCGAAGGTCGCGCGGATCTGCCTCTCTTTGGCAGGGTTGCACTTGCGAAGAACCAGCTCGCGGACCTCCGCATGCAATGGCGCGGGCGAGTCGCCCAGGACCCTCTTCAGTGCGTCCTTGCGCTCCTGGTCCGCAAGCTTGGAGAGCCTGTGACCGGGGAGCTTCAAGAACTTCTCCATCTTGTCGTAGATATCGGTCCGGTCAGGCGCCGGGGGCGCCTTCTTTCGGCTCAGCAACTGGGAGATGTAGGACTCCGTCACCTCGGCGGCGGCAGCCAAGTCTTTCTGCTCCAGTCCCAACTCCTCGAGCCGCCCTCGTATCACGGAACCAAAGTCCATCCGATGCCTCCGCCCATCCGAATGAAGCTGCTCTCGACCCCAATTAACTCAGAAAA
>JARRMU010000085.1:0-10017 GCA_037385645.1 Gemmatimonadales bacterium | reverse complement strand
ATTGCAGTCGCGGATCGAGCGCCGTGTAGACGCTGAACCCGGCCTGGTACATCTCCATGCCGTAGCGCTCGTACAGGATCCTCCGCACCCACTCGACGAAATAGTCCGACGTCTCGGATCGACGCGCGCCCTCCCGCAGGAGGATCGGAAACGCCTTGGCGAGCTCCGCTTCCCGCCGGGTGATCATCCCCTGCCCCTCCATGAGCTCGAGGATGAGGTTGCGCCGGGCCAGCGCCCGCTCCGGGTGGCGGATGGGAGAGTAACGGGCCGGGGCGCGGGGAAGCGCCGCGAGCAACGCGGCTTCGGGCAGGTTGAGCTGCGTGGCGTCCTTCCCGAAGTAATACTGTGCCGCGCTCTGCACACCATAGACGCCGTCGAAGTTGATCTGGTTGAGGTAGGCCTCGAGGATCTCCTCCTTCGTGTAGGCGCGCTCGAGCGAGAGGGCCACCTTCATCTCCCGCAGCTTTCGCCGCACGGAGATCTCCCGCCGGTCCACCGTTCCCGCGAACATGTTGCCCGCCAGCTGCTGGGTGATGGTGCTCCCGCCGGCGCCGCCGTACCCGTGGATGGCGAAGTTCAGGGCAGCGCGCAGCGTACGCCACGGGTCGATCCCCTCATGCCTCCAAAAACGCCTGTCTTCAACGGCGATAAAGGCCTTCGGCACGTGGGCCGGCATGGTCCCGTACGTGACCGGTATGCGGCGCTCTACCGCCAGCTCGGCCAGGAGGCTGCCGTCGCCGGCGTAAACGCGCGTCGCCTCCTTGGCCTCGAACGCGTAGATCTGCGCGATCGAGGGACAGTCATCACACAGGTGGTTCCAGCTTCCCCACGCGAGCCCGAGAGCGAACGCAGCCAGGCCGCCGGTGGCGGTGAAGATCAGCCATCGCTCGCGACCGGGCACACGAGCCCACAACTCTTTCATTCGGCGCATCTTAGACGTTCACTCTCCAGGTCCGATCCCCGTACCCGTGGTACTCCATGCGCTCCGTCCAGCATAGCAGTACCGGAGAGCGCGATGCATGTGCCCGGACGGAGCGCGGTGCGCGGCCTTCAGCGCCGCCTCGAGACCGTTTTCGGGCCGACGCACCCTCCTACTTGTCACGAAACGGACCTGCTCATACGTTTCAGGCTGCCGGTTACCCAGGGTTCGCTTGCCGGGAGTCCCTGGGGTGCCTTCACAGGCTAGAGGCGGTGCTGCGGGGATCTCTCGGCCGAAATCCACCACACTCGAATGAGGTAGGGACGCGATCGACGCTAACCGGCGGTCGTAGTGCGTCCGGCCCGATTCCCAGCAGGAGGTGGACCTATGTTACCTGCCTGGTTTAGGCAGGCGAGACGGCTGTCCTTCGCCGTCCTCGCAGGCACGATCCTGGCTTTCCCGAGCGCCGCTCAGGCGCAGGAGGCCATGACCATCACCGGCCGCGTCACGGACGAGACCGGTGAGGCACTCGCCACGGTGAACGTCTACATCGACGGCACCGACCTCGCCACGATCACCGACGAGCAGGGGAACTACTCGCTGGTCATCCCCGCCTCGCGGATCGACAACCAGGAGCACGTGCTGGTCGCCGGCCTGATCGGCTATCGAGCCGGCCAGCAGACGATCTCGCTCCTCGGCGAGGCCCTGACGGTCAACTTCAGTCTCGAGCTCGACCCGATCGGCCTCGATGAGATCGTGGCCGTGGGTCAGGGGCTGACCCGCGAGCGACGCCGTCTCGGCGCGACCGTCAACTCGATCTCGGATGTCGACATCGAGCTGTCGCGTGAGACGGAGGTCGTCGGCGCCATCGCGGGTAAAGCGCCGAACATCGTCGTTGCGAGGTCGTCCGGCGCACCGGGCGCAGGCACGTACATCCAGATCCGCGGCGCCAAGTCGGTGACGGGTGGCACGCAGCCTCTGTTCGTCGTGGACGGGACGCCCTACAACAACAACTCGACCACGATCGAGTCCTCCGTGGCCGGCACCGCCGTCCAGAACCGGATGGCCGACATCAATCCGGACGACGTCGAGTCGATCGAGATCCTCAAGGGTCCGGCCGGCGCGGCGATCTACGGTGCCAGCGGCGCCAACGGCGTCGTGCTGATCACGACGAAGTCCGGGAGCCAGACGAACACCGTGCAGGCGAACGTCCGCTTCGCCTACAACTCGGATGACGTCACGGCCTACAACCAACTCCAATCGGCTTACGGTCAGGGCTTCAGCGGCGCCTCCAGCGCCTCATCCTTCACCTGGGGACCGCTGCTCAGCGGCGAGACGTACGACCACGGCGGGGAGCTGTTCCAGACCGGTAGCGGCTACGATGTGAACGCGACGCTCTCCGGCGGGAACGCCCGGACCACGTACTTCTTCTCGGGCGGCTACAACCGCATGAACGGCGTGATCCGGGGCAACAACAAACTGGACCGCTTCAACGTGCGGGCGAAGGCGACGCAGGCCTTCCTGTCCAACTTCAGCGTCTCCGCGAACATCGCGTACACGAACCAGGCGGCGGACCTGGTCCAGCAGGGCTCCAACGTGAGCGGCATCCTGCTGGGCGCGTTCCGGACCCCGCCCGACTTCAACAATCTGCCGTACATCGATCCGGAGACGGGGCTGCACAGGTCCTACCGGTGCAACACCGGCCCGCTGGGCGGCAACCGGGGACCGTCCTGTCCGTTCACGCCGAGCGCGAGCCGGGGCTACGACAACCCGTTCTGGATCGCGAACGAGATCCTCAACGACGCCAGCGTGAACCGCACGTTCGGCAACCTGCGCCTGGACTGGGATCCGTGGAGCTGGCTGAACGTGTCCAACATCTTCGGCGTCGACTACTCGGACGACTCCCGGTACACGCTCTTCCCGAAGAGCTCCTCGGACTTCCCGGACGGTCGACTGATCCGGGCCTCGCTGAACCAGTTCAACCTGGACAACAGCTTGTTCCTGACCGCGACGGGGGAGTTCAGCGCTGATTTCTCGGCGCAGATCACCGCCGGCCAGAACATCCGGCAGCTGGAATACCAGAGGTTCCAGACCGAGGGTCAGAACGTGATCATCGGCGGCCAGGACCTCGAGAAGACGGTCACCAGGATCCCGTTCGAGTACCAATCGACGGAGCGAACGGTCGGCTACTTCGTCGACGCGAACTTCGACCTGTGGGACCAGCTGTTCGTGCAGGGCGGCGTCCGCTACGACGGGTTCTCGACCTTCGGGACGGACAAGCAGTGGTTCTGGTTCCCGAACGGAAGCCTGGCGTGGGAGTTCACCCGGGCACTCGGCACCGAGGGAACCGGTGCCTTCAGCTTCGGTAAGGTACGCGTTGCTTACGGTCAGGCGGGCCAGAGCCCGCCCGTCTACTCGAACGTCTCCGCGTTCGAGACGATCACCTACACAGACGGCTGGATCAGTCCGCTCGGCCTGCAGTCCACCTACCTCGGGCAGGAGGGCGTCGGAACGGAGGACGTGTCGGGCAACCCGTTCATCGATCCCGAGATCACCACGGAGTGGGAGGCGGGGGTCGACCTCGCGTTCCTCGACTCTCGGGTCTCGCTGGGCGCCGTCTACTTCCACCAGAAGACCAAGGACGCGATCTTCGACCTGCCGGTGGCGTGGAGCACGGGCTTCGACTCGGGGCCCCTCAACGCGGCCGACTTCACGAACAAGGGCTGGGAGTTCAGTCTCGGCGTCGTTCCGTTCCGCGGCCGTACCTTCACGTGGGAGATCGACGCCTACGGCGGAACGCTCGAGAGCATCACGGATAACCTCTCGGGCACGGAGGAGCTGGGTCTGAACGGCTTCACCAGCGGGCGGTCGTCGCTTGCTGAGAACATCTGCGGTCCGAGCGTGGACGAGCCGTGCCCCTACGGGGTGCTGTACGGCGACGACATGCTGAAGTTCGGGCGCGGGCTGACCGAGGACGTGGACTGCAACCCGGCCACGCCGGACGCCTCGATCGACGAGGCGTACCCGAACGCGACACCCGGGGCGCTCTACATCACCTGCAACGGCTTCCCGACCTTCGATACTCAGCAGCGCGCGCTGGGCGATCCGAACGCGGACTGGAACGGTGGCGTGAGGAACACCTTCACGATCATCGAGAACCTCAGGCTGTCCGCGCTGGTCGACTGGCGAAGCAACCGCGACATGTGGAACGGGACGAAGGGCGCGCTCTCCTACTTCGGAACGCACGCCTCGACCGAACAGTTCCACGGCGATGGCGGGCTTCAGGTGTTCGAGGGCTTCGGCCCCGGCGCGGGCCAGGAAGTCCTGGTCACCGAAGATTGGTTCACGTCCGGCGAAGGAAGCGGCTTCACGGGCGGGACGCACTTCTTCATCGAGCAGGCGAGCTACGTGAAGCTCCGCGACGTCTCGATCCGCTATGCCCTGGGCAGCGTCAAGCGCTTCCTCGGCTTCGACCGGGCGGAGTTTTCCTTCTCGGGCCGCAATCTGGTGACCTGGACGAATTACGAGGGCATGGATCCCGAGTCGAACCTCGCGGGCCAGAATAACGGCCGCGGGCTGGAGTACTTCAACAACCCGCGGATCCGGTCCTACGTATTCCAGATCAACCTGGTCCGATAGGACGGGAATGATAGGGCAGGTAGCATGGGCGGAGCCGCCATCGGTGGCTCCGCCACCTCCTTCCCGACGGTTGCCGTCCCCGGCGCTGACTGCGAGCCGGGGGCCCATGAAGGCTTATGAGATCTAGGAGCTTAGTGATATGAGACCGAGAATTGTAAAGGGGGCGCTGTGGGCGGCGTTTCTGCTGCCGCTCGCCGGTTGCTCCGATTTCGTCGCCCCACCGGAATCGGATCCAAACGCGGTGCCCGTCGCGACGGCGAACCAGCTGTTCGTCTCGCACCAGGCGAACTTGTACCTGTGGCACGGCGGAACGGCCACGCGCTTTATCACCAACTGGATGCAGCAGATGGGGGGCACCGGGCGGCAGAGCCAGGACCATGAGAGGTACGCCGTCAACGAGAACGACTTCGGGCCGATGTGGTACCCGGTCTACATCCAGGGTGGCCTGATCGACCTCAAGAAGGCCCGCGCCCTGACCGAGGAGAGTGGGGACCGCGTCTTCACCGGAATCCTCAAGGTGTCCGAGGCGCTGATGATCGGAATGGCGGCGAGCTGGTTCGGGGACATCCCCTACACCGAGGCCGCCAACCCGGAGATCGCCGAGCCGGCGCTGGATGACCAGCTGTCGGTTTTGAACGCAATGATAAGCCTGCTCGATTCGGCGATCACCGACCTGCAGAGCGGCGTCGGTGTCGGGCCGGGCGTGAACGACTTCAACTTCGGCGGCGACGCGGACCAGTGGATCAAGGCCGCGCAAAGCCTGAAGGCCCGCTTCAACATGCACCTGGTGGAGGTCGACGGTAACAGCCGCTACACGCAGGCGCTGGCCGCGGCCCAGCAGGGGATCGACGTTCCCGCCGACAACTGGACGCAGATCCACAGCACGAACAGCAACGAAGCCAATCCATGGTTCCTGTGGACGGCCGCCGGCCGCGCGGGCGACCTGGCCGGCAACGCGACCCACATCAACATGGTGAACGGCGGAACGCCCGCCGACCTCACCGATGACGATCCGCGGATCAGCTCGATGTGGAGCTTCGGGGTGGCCGCCTACGATGGGATGTACATCGGCCACTCGAACAACCCGGGGCCGGGCGATCCGGGGCCGGATGCCTCGTTCCTGAGCGACGCCGCCACGTCCGACTTCAACAACCCGATCGTCTCCTGCACGGAGACCCAGTTCATCATCGCCGAGGCGCAGGCGGCGCTCGGTGACGACGCGGCGGCCATCGCCGCGGCGAAGGACGCGCTGACCTGCCAGGAGCTGTTTTGGGGCGTCGACCTCACGAGCCTGAAGGACAGCTTCGACGGCCTGAGCGGGAACGCGTTGTTCGCGGCGATCATGCAGCAGAAGTTCGTGAGCGTGTTCATGAACCCGGAGATCTGGGCCGACTACAAGCGAACCTGCCTGCCGGTCAGGCTGCCGACAGCTCCGGCCACCGAGATCCCGGGCCGGTTCATCTACGCTCAGCAGGAGCGGCAGACGAACAGCAACATCCCGGCACCCGATGCCGCGCCGGACCGAAACGACAACGACCCGAACCCCTGCTGAGGCCGTAACCAAGGCTCGAGGCAGATTCGAGTTGAGATAGACCCCAACGCCACCCCGTCCGCCTCCGAGCGGGCGGGGTGGTTCCTTCTGTGGTTCGATCCCACGCCCGAGGTGTACGGGTGTAGGGAGTCCCGGCCACGCACCCGGCTCCCGCCGGGTGTCGGGCCACGCCACGGTAAGACTTTTGGGCCACGCCACGGAGAGGGATATTCGGATGACGAGCAAAGGCAGGGCCGTCAGAGGCTCATTGGCCGTTACGGTCTGGCGCTGCGCCGCCGCGGCCGCATCGATCGGGCTGATCGGGTGCGCCGGCGGTGGCGGGGACGAGCCGGATCCCACCGTCCCGCCGCCGGGCGAGAACATCGTGATCCCGATCACCGTCTACAACAACTGGACGCCGAGCACGAGCGTCACCGTGCGCTTCGTGTCCCTCGGCGGCACGCGTATCCTGGGGAGCGTCAACGGAGGACGCGAGCGCACGTTTCAGGTGGATTCACCGCCGATGACGGGACAGTTTCGGCTCAGCGCCAGCGGGACACGCCTCGATGCGGATATCGTCTCCCAGGCCTTCTCCCTCTTCCCCAACTCGGCGGTGAGGTGGACCCTGGTCGGCAACCAGCTCGTCGTAGGAGAGCGCATGCCCCCACCCATGGAGCCCAAGAACCAGTAGGCGACCGAGGGTTGGCGATCGGCCATTAAGGGTTAGAAGAAAAGGGGGATATGGATCGTATGAGACGTTCGTGGCGATCAAACGTGGCTTTGGCTCTCTCGCTGGCCCTGCTGCTGCCGACGGCGGCGGCTTGCTACCGGTACGTGCCGCCCGATGGAGGGCCCGCATCGTTGGCCCGCGGAGAGCGGATGAGGGTTTCCCTCAGTCGTCCGGTCTCGGTGGACCTGGGAGAGATCTCCGTAGACGATGCGGTACTGGTGAGCGGGGAGCTCGTCGAGCTCAAGGAGGATGGCTCCATCGTCATGTCGGTGACCGAGGCGCAATCGCCCTCCGGCGCGACGCGAGGCGGAGTGGGCGAGAGTGTGACGATCCCGGCCGACGCGATCGCGTCCGTCGAAAAGCGGGTGATCAATGCCGCCACGACGGCGCTGGTGGTGGTGATCATCGCCGGTGCGGCGACGGCGATCGGGGTGGCGGCGCTCAACTCCGGCTCAGCGAACGGCGGCGAGAACGGCAACGGCCCGCCGGTCCCCGAGGAGGACGAGAGACCGGTACTGATCCCCTGACTCGGCCGTTCCAGGACCGATCGGTTCCGAGGGGCCTGGATCCGGCCTAGTCGGGTCCGGAGCGAATGCGGATGTTGATGAGGCCGCAGCGTCCACGCCTCACACCTTCCGTCGCGGCGGCCTGCCTGTATTGGGTGGGGATCTCCGAGGGCCCGCGATAGATCTCGATCAATTCGATCGCATCCAGCTCGATGTCGTCGAGCACGAAGCCTTCGTCCATGGGTGTGCCGTCCACGAGGTAGGTCGGCGGGCACGCCGACGCCCCGGATCCGATGAACACCTCGATCCTGCTCAGCCCGTATGGGGTCACCTCCACCCTGGGGATGTTCCGGAGGGCGTCGCTCGGCCGGTCCGTGGCCACCTCGAGAAGCCGCTCGCGGGTGATGAACACGCCCTGCCCGGTGCGCATCCTGCGCTCCAGGTTCCTTTCGTCGACCGACGGCGCCCGGATCGAGACCTCAATGTCGGCGACCTGGAAGATCTTCTCGGCGAGCAGGAAGACGGCCCGTATTTCCTGCTGCGACGCGAACTCCATGACGGTGGATTGGGCATCGATACCGGGGTATCGGATGACCAGCGTGTCCGTCCCCGGCGGAATGCTGTCGAGCGTGAAGCTACCGGCGCTGTCGGTTATGGCGCCGCGCTGCGATGCGCGCAGGAACACGACCGCATTGATGACCGGGTCACCCGACATGGCGGACTGCACCTCACCGATGAGGACGGCGGTCGTGTCCGGTCGATCCTGGCCCGGAAGCGGTCCGGCCAGCTGCGGCACGATGATCAGCGTGCCGGCCAGTACGGCCGAGCGAACGAGCAGGTTTCGGGGAATCAGTTCGCTGGATATTCGCATGTCACCGAGGCGTTGATCGACATTGGCATCGAATTGGTATCGGACGAGAGCGGCCCGCGCCGCGCACGGGCGCTCTTCTGGGTCGACGATCCTGCGTTCGACGGAAGAGCGGCTCTCTGTGGTACAGAGCGAGGCCGCAGAAGTTGCGATCCCGGCGCGCTGCATGGCGATCCGGCGCTCTGCGCAGCGATCCTCGAGCGGGCCTGCGGGTAGCAGGTGTCGTGGCCGCTCCCTATTGTCACGATTGTCACACGCAGGCCGGCGCTGACGTTCTCCCCTAGTGGCGGTGTCGAGATTGATCGGAAGCACGTTGCCGGATAGGAGCTACCCTTGGGCCGTGTCTTTGGGCGCGGTCGTCCTCGTCCTGAACCTTGGGGCGCCCGACCTGCTGTTTGCCCAGGATGACCCGACGCCGCCCCCGGATGCGCCCCCCGCGACGGTCGACCAGGAGGGTCCTCAGGCCGGAACGTTGCCGGATTCCGCGATGCAGGAAATCCCCCCCGAGACCGGCGGCTTCTACGGCACCGTGCGAAGCACGGAGATGCGCCCGATCGTCAGCGCGACCGTGACCCTGCCGGAAACCGGCCGGATGGCGATCACGAACGGCAACGGCGAGTACTTTCTTCGGGACGTCCCCATCGGCCACCATCAGGTCGAGGTCGAGTATCTCGGGCTGACCTACAACGCGGAGATCGAGATCAAGGAGGGCCAGCTGGTCCTCAAGCACTACCGTCTCGATCTGACGCTGGCCGAGCTGGATCCGATCCGCGTCGAGGCGGAGGCGACGCAGGCCAGCCTGAAGATGCGGGAGTTCGTGATCCGGCAGGCACGGAACGCCGGGCTCTACTTCACCCGGGATGACATCGACCGCATCGCACCGCTTCAGACCTCGGATCTCCTCCAGGGCAGTGCCGGAGTGCGCCAGGAGGACAGGTTCCGGCGTCGGACCGATATCGGGAGGGGAGGGGGTAACTGCCGGCCCAACGTGTTCGTGGATGGCTCGCCCGTGGAGGTCTTCACCGAGGACGATTTCTTCCCCGAGCACATCGAAGCCGTGGAGGTCTACACCAGCTTCGTGCAGACGCCGCTCAGGTATCGGATCACCGACAGCGTGTGCGGAGCCATCATCATCTGGACTCGGGAGAGGTTCGACTAGATCCGAGGTCGTCCCGCCGGACCCTGACCTTCCGGCCCCCGCCCGCTTGCCGCCCGGCCGCACCCCTTCGACCTTTCGCCCATGAACACACCGACGAACGATGCGGAATTCCCACCCGTCGAAGAACAGCTGGCGCTCATCCGGGCCGGGGCGCTCGAGGTCATCCCCGAGGAGGAGCTGGCCGCCAAGCTGACGCGCTCGCGCGAGACCGGCATGCCGCTCATCATCAAGCAGGGGTTCGATCCCACCCGGCCGGACCTGCACATCGGCCACGCTGTCTCGATTCACAAGCTTCGGACGTTTCAAGAACTGGGGCACAGGGTGGTCTTCGTCATCGGCGACTTCACCGCCAGGGTCGGAGACCCATCCGGGCAAAGCGAGACCCGGCCGATGCTCAGCGAGGCCGAGATCGAGGACAACCTGGTCACCTACCGCGATCAGGTCTTCCGGATACTCGACCCCGAGCGTACGGAGCTTCGCCGAAACGGCGAGTGGCTGGGCAAGCTGGACCTTGTCGACGTGCTGCGCTTGACCTCGCAGTTCACCGTCGCCCGGATGCTGGAGAGGGAAGATTTCAATCAGAGATACGGGGAGGAGAAGCCGATCACGTTGGTCGAGTTTCTCTATCCGATGATGCAGGCATACGACTCCATCGCGCTCCAGGC
>JARRMU010000084.1:0-37513 GCA_037385645.1 Gemmatimonadales bacterium | reverse complement strand
GCTCGAGGGGCGGCATGTTGCGGGAGCGTATCGTCTGCAGCGCCTCGATCGCCTGGGCAGCCATCACGACGGGATCCACGCTGTTGTGGGGCCAGGCTCCGTGCGACTGGGTTCCCAGGATCTCGATGTAGAAATGATCCACCGCTGCGAGCGCCGGCCCGGGCGTATAGCCGACGCTTCCGACATCGAGCTCTGGACTCGCGTGGAGACCGAATATCACCTCGGGCGCCGGGTCGTCCAGAACGCCGTCCGCCACCATCAGCTCGGCACCCCCCTCCTCGCCGGGAGGCGGGCCCTCCTCGGCGGGTTGGAAGATGAACATCACCGTACCGGGAAGCTCATCCCGCAGCGAAGCGAGCACGGCGGCGACGCCGAGCTCGACGGAGGTGTGGATGTCGTGCCCGCAGGCATGCATGACCCCCACCTCCTGGTCCAGATACGTCGTTCGCACCGTAGACCTGAACGGAAGGTCGGTACGCTCGGTCACCGGGAGCGCATCCATGTCGGCGCGGACCGCGACGA
This sequence comes from Gemmatimonadales bacterium, assembly GCA_037385645.1. GTDB lineage: Bacteria > Gemmatimonadota > Gemmatimonadetes > Palauibacterales > Palauibacteraceae. The sequence goes on along the minus strand of JARRMU010000084.1, from coordinate 36,991 downwards.
TCGGTCCGGGCTTCCCGCCGCGCAGAATGCCCACGACGCCCGTGTGGGAGATCTCGGTGCGGACCTCGTCGAAGCCCAGGCTCCGAAGGTGGTCGGCCACCAGCTTCGCCGTCTCGAACTCTCGATTCCCGAGCTCCGGATTGCGGTGGATATGGTGCCGCTGTGCGACGATCTCGGGGACCAGCAGATCCACCGCGGCCGCGATCTCGGCCGCGAGCCCGGCCTCAGCATCGGCCAGAGCCGGTTGGGCCGCACTCTCGGCTGGTAAGATGAAAAGCCCGCCGAGCGGCCCCAACGCACCGATGAGCGCGAGCCGGGAGCCGATCCTTCGCATCGACCTCATGATGTCTCCTTCATCTCTTCTTTCGCGTCTGAACCTCAGCCTCCGGTGTCTCGTCATTCCCGTGGAGGACGGGAGGAAGGATAGGGTCCGGGGATCCGGCCACGCCAGCCGGCCGGGCGCGAACGCTCTGGCGCCATCAGGCCGTGGAGATGCTAGGTTGACCGCCTGCAATGAAACCGATAGTACGCGACGCCTTCCGGTGTGGGTGGTAGGACGGGCGGCATTACGAGTCGAGGAGGAATCTCGTGACTAGACGTGCAATCATCGCGGTCTTTGCGCTGCTGATCGCCGCGGGCGTTCCGCCGGACGATCTGCGAGCGCAGTCGGGAGCGTCGAGCGATCGGACGATCCGTCTCAGCTTGGCGGAGGCCGTCGGGCGCGCGGTGGACCTGAACGAGGAGGTCCTGATCGCCCGAGCCGAGCAGGCGCGGACGGCCGGGTTGGCCCGGGAGGTGCGCTCTGCCTCGCTTCCGGAGATCAACGCGGACATCAACTACAACCGCAACATCCAGAACGCCGTGCTGTTCCTGGAGACCGGGGATGGGAACGTGCAGCAGATCCGCCTCGGGCAGGAGAACCAGTACAGCTTCGCGATCAGCCTCAGGCAACCGCTCTTGGACTTGTCGCTGGGCCCTGCGCGGACGGCCGCGAAGCTCACGGACCAGGCGACGGAAACTCAGGTCGAGACCGCTCGCGTGACCGTCGCCCTGCAGGCCCGGCTGGACTACTACTCGGCTCTTCTCGACAAGGAGCTGGTCGTCGTTCAGGAGAAGGCTCTCGAGCAGGCGCAGGCGCGGCTTCGCGAGGTGGAGGCCTTCTATCGGGTCGGCACGGCCTCCGACTTCGACCTCCTGACCGCCCAGGTGGAAGTCGACAACATCCGGCCGCTCCTCATCGAGGCTCGTAACCAACTCGAGCTGAACTCGAACCGGCTGAAGCGGACGATCGGCTTGCCGCTTGACCAACCGGTCGAGCTCACCGACGAGTTGGCGCGTCCAACGGAGATCCCCTCCCTGGAGGAAGCGATCGACCGGGCGTTGCGGAACCGCCCGGACATCCAATCGCAGTCGCTCGTCGTGGGTCTGCAGACGCAGAACCTGAAGGTGGAGAAGTCGTCGGGATACCCGACGCTCGATCTGATCGCGAACCTCACCCGCCAGGGCGCGTCTTCGACCCTCTTCCCCGGTGGACAGGACTTCGCCCAAAGCGCCTCGGCGGGTCTGCAGTTCTCGCTTCCGATCTTCGACGGTCGGGCCCGCTCGGGCCGCGTCCAGCAGGCGCGTGCCTCGGTGGACCGAGAGACTTTCAGGCTCGAGCAGCTGACCCTGAACGCGCGGCTGGACGTGCAGCAGAGTCATCAGGCCCTGGTTGCCAGCAGAGAACAGATCGAGGCGAGCGAGTCGAACATCGAGCGGGCGGAGCGGGCGCTCGAGATCGCGCAGACCCGGTTTCGTAACGGCCTCTCCACCCAGGTGGAGTTGAACGATGCGGAGCTGGCCGTGACGCAGGCCCGGACAAACTTCGCCCAGGCCCTGTTCAACTACAACGCCGCCCGAGCGCAGCTCATGGCGGCCACGGGGGAGCGATGAAGGCGGCGAGGCGGGTTTCTGGGATGAAGGGAGCCTTCTGGCGCTCTTCGCTGGCGTTGCTCCTTCTGGCCCTCGTTCCGGCCGCATCCGTCGCTCAGGAGGGGGCGGAGGGGACGACCGACCAGGAGGCGAGCGAGGCGACCGGCGAGCCGGAGATGGCCAAGGCACCCCTGCAGTTCAGGCTGTCGGCTACGGCGGGCTACTTCCTCTGGGGCCAGAAGGAGGGGGTCGTGGACCTCGACGACCTGGTCACCTTCGGGATCGACATCGAGAGCCGCGTCGTGCCCGCCGTCGCCTTCAGGTTCGGGGGTTCGTACGGCCGAACCGAGGCGTCGGATGACACGGCTTCGGTGGCCGTGAACCAGTGGGAGTTCAACGTCGCCGTCGTCGGACGCGTGGCGGTGGCTCCGTTCACCAACGTCGGCGTGGTGCCGTTTGGCCTGGTGGCAGCCGGGACGATCGCGCTGGACCCGAGAGACGATCCACCCGACCCGGACGACAAGCTGGTGACCCGGAGCCAGGGGGCCTTCTCCTTCGGCGGAGGGGTCGACATCGAGCCAGGTGGCACGCGGTGGGGAGGACGCGTGGAGTACCGCCGCTATAGCGTGAGCCTCGAAGACCCCTTCAATCCCGTTGACCGAAGCGGCGATACGATCGGCGCCAACCTGATCATGGCGTCGATCTTCTGGAGATTGTGACGGAGGCCTCGACGGGATGAGCAATTATTCAGGATCGCCGGGTGCGCCCGAAAGATCCGCCCATACCCGGTTGGCTTGGTGGTGGCAGCGAGCCCCCATCGTCGCCGAAGGAGGCCTCTGCTGTCTCCTGCTGGCCGGCTGTGGTTCGGGCAACAAGAGTCTCGAAGGCCTCAACGCTACCCTGTGGACGCAGCAGAGCGCCGAGTACCGGGCTTCTGCCGAGCAGGCGTATCGCACGGCCGGCCGCATGCTGGATCAGGGGCTCGGTGATCCCGCCTGGACGGCCGTGCTGGAGCAGGAGGGCGATCCGGGCCGCCTTCCCCCCGCCGTCATCCTCGATGTGGACGAGACGGTCCTCGACAACTCGCCCTATCAGGCCCGTCTCATCGTGGAGGGCTCGGAGTACCCCGACGGGTGGGACGCGTGGGTCCGGGAAGCGGAAGCCCCTCCGGTGCCCGGAGCCCTCGAGTTCGCGCGGCATGCGGCCCAGAAGGGGGTCGCTATCTTCTACGTGACCAACCGCGCCGCGGCGCTGGAGGAGGCCACGGAGAGGAACCTCGAGCGCGCCGGCTTTCCTGTGGCCAAGGACCTGGATGTGCTCCTCATGCGGGGAGAGCGGGAGGGCTGGGGATCGGACAAGTCCAGCCGGCGGGCCTATGTGGCCAGCACCCACCGCATCCTGATCCTGGCCGGCGACGACCTGAACGATTTCATCTCGGTATCGGCGGCGTCGATCGAGGAGCGAGACCGCTTGGAGGCGGAGTATGCGGACCGTTGGGGCGTGATGTGGATCATGCTTCCGAACCCCGCCCACGGGTCGTGGGAGCGGGCGCTCTACGGCTTCGACTACGAGCTGTCTTCGGAGCAGAAGCGGGAGCGAAAGCGGGAGAGCCTGAACACCGGCGAAGGAGGCCCGCAGCAGTGATCAGCGCGTTCCGGGCTGTCGCGCGATCGTATTCATGGACGATCGCCCCTCTCTTGATTCTTGCTGCGTGCGACGCCGGAGGCGAGGCGGCACGGGCCACTGAGAACGGCCTTCCGCCGTCGGGATCGGAAGCGGCGGCGGGATATCGCGGCGTGATTCTGCAGCCCGGGCCACGCCCCGACTTCACGCTCGCCGACGTGGACGGAAGGGCATTCACTTTTCGCGCAGAAACGGAAGGCCAACTGGCTCTCCTCTTCTTCGGATACACGAACTGCCCGGACATCTGTCCTGTGCACATGGCCGGAATCGCCGCCGTCCTGCGTGACCTTCCGTGGGAAGTCAGGGACCGGATCAGCGTGGTATTCGTCAGCACCGACCCGGAGCGGGACACGCCAGAGCGCATGCGCGAGTGGCTCTCGGGGTTCGATCCCCGATTCATCGGGCTGCGCGGCGACCTGGAGGAGGTGAATCGTATCCAAGCGGAGCTCGCACTCCCGCCCGCGGTTCGGCTGGCCGTGCCGAGCGAGGGAGCGAACGGGGGCAGCTACGACGTCGGACATGCCGCCCAGGTTCCGCTGCTCGTGTCGGAGCTCGAGGCGACCCAGGAGCGTGCCGATACGGCGGGAGCTTCCACCGCGCGATCCGGCTCGGATTAGGCTGGCCCGAGCTCCCAAGCCCGGCGATCGCGAAGACCGGAGGAGACGATGCAGTGGTGGTGCGCCGCCCGCGGCACGGCCTGGACATGGACCTGGCAAGCATATCCGGGGGTTTGGCTCTTCGTCTTGGTGGTCGGCCTCGCATACTGGCGGCTGTTCGGACGTGGGTGGAGCCGGGTCGCTCAGCGCGAAGCCGGGTCCGAGGAGAGCGGATCGGAACCCGGCGTTCCGCCGCGCGGCTGGCCGGGCTGGTTTGTCGCCGGCGTCCTCTGCCTGTGGCTTGCCCTCGACTGGCCGATCGGCGCTCTGGGCGCCGGCTATCTCGCCAGTGTTCATATGCTCCAGTTCGTCCTTATCGCCCTCGTCGCTCCTCCGCTTATGCTGCTCGGCATCCCGGCCGGCCGGCCGGAGCTCCGACCCCGAAGCCGTGGTCTTGCCAGGTTGGCGACACACCCGCTCATCACCCTGGTTGCCTTCAACCTCGTCATCATCTTCACGCACCTCCCGTCGGTCGTCGACTCCCTGATGGCCTCCCAGCTTGGCTCTTTCCTGATCGACATGGTGTGGCTCGCGGGAGGCCTGGCCTTCTGGTGGCCGATCATCCTGGACAGCCCGGCACGACCGGGCTTCGGTCGGCCCTTGAAGATCGGCTACCTGATCCTCGCCACTATCGTGAACACCGGCACCTTCCTCTACCTCACCTTCAGCGAGCTGCCGGTCTACTCGACCTACGAGCTCGCCGCTCCCGTGTACGGGATCGCCGCGCGTGATGACCAGAGGGTGGCGGGCCTGCTGATGAAGGCCGGCACCGCGGCCGTTCTGTGGACCGCGATCGGCATCCTTTTTTTCCTGTGGTATCGAGAGGAAAACAAAGACGAGCCCGCGTCCACGTAACATGCTTGATCTTTGCATCTCGGATTAACGATCGACCTCGATGCACCGTCTACTAAGAGACACGCGGAAGCTTGGTAGCCGGCTCACCCGCCGAATGGACGGCGAAGCACGGAGCCTCGAAAAGGGAGACCGATGTGATGTCAGTGAGATCGTACGCACCTCGTGTCGGAGCTCTCGTCTTGACCGCCGCCCTCGCGGCGGCATGTGGGGATGACCCGACGGGTGTTCCGGATGCAGGCATCAGCAGAGCCGATGCGGAGTTCCTAGCGGTTCAGCTGAGCGGGCTGGGATCGGTGCTGGTCGATGAGGAGACGGCGGGATTCGAGAGCGGCTCGTCAGCGATCGATGGGTACTCAGCAGATGTGAGAAGAGGACCGGGACTCCTTCGCGCTCGTGCGTGCCCGGCGGGAGGCGAGCTCAAGATCGCCGGCGAGATGAGCTTCAGCTTCGAGGATGGCGTTCTCGAGCTGTCGTTCTCGGCCGAGAAGTCGATGACCGACTGCGCGTTCGCGCGTGATGATGACGTGCTCACGGTCAACGGCGAAGCAGAGATCTCGGGCACGCGGAGGCGAGTTGACGGAGAGCCGAGCGGCCTGCAGGAAACCGAGCTCGAGGGATTCCTGGCAGTGACGCGCGAGTCCACGGGCGAGACGAGGGAATGCGAGATCGACATCTCGTCCGTCTACGACCCGGAGACGGGGACGCGGGAGGTGACGGGGACGCTGTGCGGTCACGACGTGAGCGAGCGAGCCAGCTCGGACCGTTAGGCCGGATCCGACGCAAAGTCTGGCGGGCGACGCGCCGACGCCGTCGCCCGGTTCCCGCCACTAGGACTCAGAGCACCGCCGCCTCGTAACCCGCCGCCGCCACGGCAGCGATGAGCGCCGCTTCCGGCGTTCCTTTGTCGACCGTGACGCGCGCTCGCTTCTCCTTCAAAGTCACGTCGACGCTCTCGACGCCGGCGACCTCGGCGAGCGCCTCGCGCACCGAGGCGGCGCACCCGTCGCACATCATGCCCTCGATGGCCAGGGTCAGCTGCTTCATCGAGCGCCCTCAGCCGGCCCTGGCGACGGAGTGGATCGCGAACATGGCGCCCTGCGGGTCGCTGCACTGGGCGATCCGGCTGCCACCGGGGACCTCCATGGGTCCGTTCACCACCAGACCGCCGAGCTCCCTGACGCGCGCGGCGGCCGTCTCGATATCTTGGACCATGATGTAGTAGAGCCAGGCCGATACGGGCATCTCAGCGGTCCGGTTGAACATGCCGCCGAGCGGCGGGCCGCCTGCCCCGTACATCTGGTAGATCCCCGCCTCGCCCATGTCTATCGCTTCCTGCTTCTCCCAGCCGAACAGCTTGGAGTAGAAGTCGAAGGCGGCCTTGTGGTCCGTGGTGGCAAGCTCGTGCCAGGAGAAACAACCAGGCGTGGGCTCCTCGTCCATCGGCGGCAACTCCGGCGGTGTGTAGACGGCGATCACGGCTCCTTGCGGATCCTGGAGCACGGAGAAGCGACCTGCCTCCGGTATCGTCGTCGGCGGCACCAGCACGCTCGCTCCCAGCTGTTGCGCCTGTTCCGACGTGGCGTCCACGTCTGAAGTCCCCAGGTAGGCCAGCCAGTGAGGCGGCGCACCGCCCGCAACGGCTTCCTCGGGCAGCTGCATGACGCCGCCGACCGGAACCTCGCCCTTCATCCACATCGTGTACTCCTGCCCGCTCACATCGAAGGGGGCCGAACTCCACCCGATGAGCCTCGTATAGAACTCGATCGCCGCATCGGGATCCGACGTCAGCAGCTCGTACCAGATGAACCGGCCGCGCAAACCATCAGACATCGAGCCCCTCCTTACGTTCGAGCATCCCGACCTGGACCCCTTCGCTTCGAGCGAAAGCCATCTTAGGTCCTCGGAGTATCGGGAGCCACCGGTCCGTGGGGCGCGGAAGAAGGCCGAGGGCAGAGAGCTGGCACGGAACAAGAAAAAGGGGCGGCCTCCTGGCCGCCCCCTCATGGACGCTGCGGCGCGCCGGCTGGCCGGCGCTTGCCGCCAGGTCAGTGGACCTCAAACGCGATCGCCTGCTGAACCCAGACGGGGGTGGTCTTGTCGCGGTTCTTGGCCGGCGTGAACTCCATCGCGCCTGCGCACTCCAGAGCCACCTTGTCCATCGCGGCGAAGCCGCTTGTCTGTTGCACCTGGGCTTTCTGCACCTCGCCCGCCCGATCGATGTAGATCCAGAGGATCACCTTGCCTTCGATCCTCGCCTCTCGGAGAGTCGGCGGATAGTGCTGCTTCAGGTACTTCTGAATGTCACTCGGATTCTTCAGCTTCGGCGGAACGTCGTACGGGATGAATGTCGGTCGATCATCCGGATTGGCGCCCGCGGCCGCCGGAGGCGGAGCCAGGTTCTCGACCGGATTGGACTCGAAGGTGGTCGGCGCGATCGTCACGTCCTCATCCACCGTCGTGGCCGACACCTTCGGAGTCGCCGGCCGGGCGATCATCTCTGGCGGAGGTGGGACATGGACCTCGGGCGGTAGCTCGATCGCCTCGATCGCGTCGACGCCACCGGTCAAATCGGCCGCCTCGAGGTTCGGAAACAGTGTAAAGAACGCGAAGTGGATCGCGACGGCTACGATCACTCCGAAACCGACCCAATCCCTGTAGTGTGACTTGTGTTTCCCACCTTTCGGATCCACGGATTGAACCGGTGCCAACCGGTTTCCCCATGCATCGAAATCAAGGTAGGATGGGCGGACTCAAGCGTCTGTCGGGAAACGGCTTTGACGGGATGTAGGGAGTTTCCCTTCCCTGAACGAGGCTTCCCGTCGCCCTCGATCGGACCGTCCGCGCGGTCGATGCGGCTCCCACGCGACGCAGGTCAGAGGCCTCCTCTGGTCAGCCGACGCTCACTTCACGAGCTTAGGCGACATCCGAGCCGGCTACACGGGGGCTCGGCGACACACAAACCTTGTACGGATGTGAAGGAGACGGCCGTGGCGAGACCCTTCGATACCCGAGACGCCGAAGCCGGCCAGCGCAGCCGCCTATTCGGCCGCAAGCGCACCGCCGCCCTCAACGAGATCGAACAGCTTCTGGCCGGGTGCGCCGAGCTGCGACAGGTGAGCGCCGAGGACGTGGCACAGGCCGCGGCGAAGCATGGCGTGACCCTGGATCGCAAGTACCGCGGCGCGTGCCGCGATCTCTACCGGCGCTTGCTCCAGCAGTGCCTGGACGACCACGAGCTTACCGAGAATGAGCGCGCGGACCTCGCGCACCTGAAGACCATCCTGAGCCTGGAGCGGGAGGACATCACGGCGGTTCACGAACAGACCGCCCGCACCGTCTACGGGAAAGCCGTCGAGCACGTGCTTGAGGATCACAAGGTCGATCAGGAGGAGGCCGAGTTTCTGCGCTGCCTCCGCGAGGAACTGGAGCTCCCGGAGAGGGTCGCGGACAGCCTGTACGAGCAAGAGGAACGCCGGGCGCGCCATCGCTATTTTTCCAAGACGATATCCACCGACAACACGCTCCTGGCCTCGCACGTCGCGACCCTTGAGCTCACCGGAAGATCAGAGAACAGTGTGGAGGATGCGGTCAACTCGGCGCTGGAGGAGGCGTGTAGAGCGGTGCCCGAGCTGGGCTCGGCCGAGATCAGCCAGGTCCGGGTGCGGATCCGGGACGGGGTAGTCGCCGAGTGGGAGGTCGACCTCAAAGCCCGCCTCGATCGGAACGACGCCGAGAGCTAACGTCGGGGGATCAGGTCTCCGTGGTCCACGGCTCGGGTCGCTCGGCACGGCTCGCGAGGTACGTGTACAGCAGCGCCGCCAGCGCGGCTATCGCGGCGAGACCAAAGAAGACGTTGGCCAGGAGCCTCCTGGGCTCGAGCGCCAGCTTCCTGACCTCCTGCTCGTCGATCTCGGCCATTACGGCCCATCTCACGCCCTCGAAGTCGAGAGGACCGAACGCCGACAAGACCGGTGCCCCGCGATAGTCCTCGGCTATTTCGACGCCTGTCTCCCCCGCCAGGGCACGGCGAACCGTCTCCGAGTGGACACCCGTTCGCAGGATGGTTGTCGTGTCCGAGAAGCGTGAATCGCTCCGCATCAACAGGTCTTCACCGACGATGTACGTCTCGCCGGTTTCTCCCATCCCGCCGGTGAAGCGCATGATCTCATTGATCCGGCCCACCGGTATCTGGACGGCCATCACGCCGATCGGAGCGCCGTCGTTCGACCATACCGGACTCGCCATGAAGCTGGCGGGCTCGTTCTCGCTCGGCTCGTAACCCTCGAAGTCCGTGAACGCCACCGACTCCTCGGTTTTGGCGTCGCGGGCGGCGCGAAACGCCCGGCCGAGCCCGGTCTCCCGCCACGGCCCGTCGCTCAGGTTCGTGGCGAAGTCCGGTTCTTTGTACACCGTATAGATCAGGTTCCCATCGGTGTCGAACAGGAAGACTTCATGGTACTCGTGCTCCTCGAGAAAGCGCAGCGCCCGTGGGTGAACGGCGTTGTGCACCTGGCTGTAGAGTGAGCCGTCGCCAGCGGCAGCCAGCCGATGCTTCTCCCCCTCCGGATACGGGCTTTCGTCGATGTACAGCCTCTGCAGCAGCTCGGTCCGGTCGCCCGGCAGGCGATCCCAGCCGCGCTTCAGCTCCACGAGAGCATCCCGGAGGGCGGGCCGGTCGGTCCAAAGAATGAGCTCCGAGCGGATCGTCTCCAGGTAGTCCTTGAGCGCCGACTGGCGCAGCTCCATCAGGGTCAACGCGTAACCGCCCGCATCGTCGAGCTCGGTCCGAAGTGCGCGGGCGTAGGACACCACCGCCACGGCGACGAGCGACAGCGTCGCCAGAATCAGCACCAGCGCCCGGCGGCTCACTTCTTGGCCACCGATCCTGTGGCCAGGCTGGAGAGGACCGCCTCACGCTGCTCCAGCATTCCGTTCACCATGTTCCAGGTGAACCAGAAGAAGTTGAAGCCGTCGGGACTGATCAACCCGACCTCGGCGTCATCCACCACACCCGCGGCCAGCTCGAAAAGACGCACCCGGTAGCGGTGAACGTCCTCGAGGTCGTCGCTCCGATCGAGACGCGCGCCGAGCTGGAGAACCTCCTTGTTGTAGAGATCGATCCTCCGCTTCTTGCGTCTGGAAGCGAGCTGAAGCAGACCGGAAAACAGCAGGGCGGCCAGCGTGACGACGAGCGCGAGCGATTCCGCGTTCTGCTGGATGAAGGAGGGCTGGTCCCGGTCGTAGAACCGCTGCGCACCCGAGTGAACGGGGATGAACGTGCCGCCGCCGATGCTGGGAGGTGCGATGAAGCCGGCCAACGAGGTGAGGTTCATCAGCTCCCGCCGGCGCTCGAACAGGACACGGGTGACCTTGTCGACGACGCCGTCGTCCAGGTCCCCCCTGGCGATCAACAGCCGTTGAACGGCCACGGTGGGCAGATCGCTCTCCGGCAGCGGTGGGTGGCCGCGGTAGGAGCCGGTGGGGATGGTGCCGCGCTGCAGAGCCGGTCGCTTCAGCTGCATCGCCGCCGCCTGGACGATCGGCACGAGGCGCGTCGGCACCTCCTCGATCAGCTCGAGAATCGCCGGATTGCCGGCGGCGCGCACCCTAAAGGTGGCGTCAACGGCGCCGTCGGCCAGCGCCCAACCCGCCGAGGCAGCGGACATCGGTACCGCCTGTAAATCGGCGGGATCCAGCTCATAGTGTTCGGCGAGAAACCAGAAGGCCTCGTACTGCCCGCCGTCCTCGGGAGGGAGCGCGATCCGCTTACCCACCAGGTCGGCGACCGTTCGGATCCCGGAGTCTTCGCGCACGATGAGCTGGAAGACATCGGGGTAGAGGAGCGCGAGCATCCTTGCCTGCGGGCCCATTCGCGTGTCCGCCTGGACAGTCGCCAGCTCCACCCGCCCCTCCTCGAGCAGCCGCATGTTCTCGCTCGAGCCCGAGGTCTCGACCACCTCCACGACCAGGCGTGGATAGTGACGCTCCGCCACCTCGGCGATCGCCGTGGCGAGGGCGTACGCCTCACCCTCGTCGGGACCCGCGGCGATGGTCAACCGCTGTGACACCGTGCTCTCTCGTAGAGCCATCCCGGCCGTGAAGGCAGCGAGCACGAGCAGCGCGACAGAGGAGAGGGCGCGCATGCTCATCGATTCCCTCCGTCGGCGGCCGAATCCGCCGGCTCGGAAGCTACCACAGCCTGACCCGCGGCCGCCGCGTACGCCCCGCGTAGCCGGGCCGCGACGCGCGTCTTCACCTCTGCCGGCGCGAAGGCCGCTTCGATGGCGCTCAGGTTGGCCGCGAGAAGCTCCGTCGGCCCCCATCCGAAGGCCTCCTGAAGGCAGCCGTATTCTCCGGTGAGGTCCACGTCGGACAGAGTCCGGCCATCTGTGTTCACGCCCAGCGCGACGCCGGCCTCGCGCAACCGCTCGATCGGGTGCTCCGCGAGCGTGCGCGATATGTCGGTCTGGACGTTGGAGGTGGGACAGACCTCCAGATGGACCCCTTCCTCCCGCAGGTGGGTCACCAGGCCTGCGTCCTCGATGCTGCGAACTCCGTGACCGATGCGCGAAGGCTCGAAGTGCTCCAGCGTCTCCCAAACGCTCCGCGGGCCCCTCGCCTCGCCGGCATGCGCCGTTCTGTGGATGCCATGATCGATCGCATGGCGAAACGCCGGTATGTGCGCATCGATCGGATAACCCGCCTCGTCTCCGGCGATGTCCAAGGCGACGACCGAGCCTCCCTCGTGCTCCGTTAGCAGCCGGGCGGTGCGGAGGCTCTCGACGTCCGAGAAGTGACGCAGCGTGCAGAGGATCGTCCTGGCCTCGATTCCCGACTCCCCGCTCGCCGCCGTGACCGCCTCGTCCACGATCTCGACGACCTGGTTCGCGGACAGGCCGCGCTCGGTATGAAGCAGCGGCGCGAAGCGAATCTCCGCGTAAACGACCCCATCGTGGCCAAGTTGCTCGAACAGGTCGAAGACGACCAGCCGAAGCGCCTCCTCATCCTGCATGAGTCTGAACCCGGCGGGCGCTCGGCTGAGCATGTCCGCCAGATCAGTGCACTTCGGCGGCGCTACGAAACGGCGCCGATACTCGGATTCGGTGACCGAAGCATCGAGCGCCGAGACCGCCGCGTAGCTCAGCGAGCAATCCAAATGAAGGTGGAGTTCCACCTTCGGTAACGACCGTAGCGTTATCGTCGTCCCCTTCCTTGCAGGTTGTCGAGAGCTCGATCCACGGCGTCCTTCGCGGACGTCGTGATGCCTCCTCGTCGGTACTCGTCGACGACCATCTCCTCCAACTTCTCGACCAGAGCGTCCAGGCCGGCCGCCGATCTGTCCTCGGTGGTCTCAGGAAGGAGCCGGTCGGCCGCGCTGAACAGGTTGATCCACCGCTCCGTCTGCAGACCGAACAGGATGACGTCGTAGAAGTTGCGGCCCGCCCGCTTACCGATCCCGAGGACATCCATGACGACCGCGATGATGGAGAGGGGTATCATGGCCGCATCCCGCACTCCATCCACGAACAGCTTCGCCTGGAAAACGAGCGCGTCACGGACCAGCTCCCAGCGCGATTCCCGCACCCGGTCCGGCAGCTGGCTACTCACGTTCGTTCCGTCGGCCGGGCCGCTTCATGCTCGATAACCCGCACTCCATCCCATCGCGGGCGACCTCTCGTCCTTTATTCTCGTTCATCTCGACTCCTCTTGGGAACGATGGGGGTCGGCTTCAATATGCCGCGCGGTCTCTCCGATTGAACAGGATGACGAGGTGGCGGGCACCAGGTTTCAGAACCCACGATGATTGTGGAATCTCGTAACGCATCGGCCCTCCCGTTTGCCCGTGCACAGGCGGGCGCCGCGTTGCCGAACCAACGGCATGGCCGACCCAAGCTACCCCCGCGCAGCAGGTCGGCACGACAAGTCCGATGTGTAAGAACGGGTCGCACAGGCGTCAGTCATAGGAGAGGGGAACGGCAGACGCGAGGACACCTTCACGTGCGCCCTGAGCCGACGAAGTCGGGAATCGGCACTTTCCTTGCGGGCCGTTGGATGCATCACCGTCCAGGATGGAAGGTCAACGGAGGCACCATGAAGACCAATTGGAAGCTCGGCTCGCTAGTCTCGCTGCTGTGTCTGTCAGGAGCCCTTTCGGCGCCGGCCGTGGCCCAGGACGCGCCCTCGACCTTCGAGGTGAAGGTCCAGCAGAACACGCCCTTCCGTGTGACGGCAGACCGTATAGCGCACAACCAGATGGGCCTGATCGTCCTTGAGTCGGACGGCGACGTCGTCGCCGCGGTCCAGCAGCACCAGATCGTCTACGTGGTGAACATCTCCCAGGCCGCCTCTCGCCAGTTCGAGATTCAGACTTACGACAACTCCACGTACCAGATCCCGGGTGATGCGCTCGTGCCCGAGCAGAACGGCATGATCCGCGTCGACGGCCCCAACGGCACGATGGGCTACATCTCCAACTCCCAGCTTCGCTACGTGGTCGCCGTGGAGGCAAGGCAGTAGCCGGCTCCGGCGTAGGTCGCCACCACTTGTAGCCCGCCGCCGTCCGGTCCAGATTCGACCGAACGTCCTCCCCGTACGCCCCGTGGGCGAGACAAGCGGCGAGGTAATGCAGGCAGGGACGACATGCGTGAACCTGGCTCACAATGAGCCTCGACGAACCCACGCTCCCAGGCGACGGGGCACCCGCCGGCAACGGCGTTTCGCCGGGCGATGTCACGCGACTTCTCGAGGCCGTTCGCGGCGGCGAGCGAAACGCGCTGGACCGGCTGCTGCCGATCGTCTACGAGGAGCTGCGCGTCGTGGCCGGCCGGCAGCTCGGACGTGAGCGACCCGACCACACGCTCCACGCCACTGCTCTCGTCCACGAGGCCTATGTCAAGCTGGCGGGCGGCGGCGTGGACGCGGTCGACCGCGCCCACTTCCTGGCGATCGCTGCCCGCGCGATGCGGCAGGTCCTCGTCGACCACGCGAGGCGCCGGATGGCGGCGAAAAGGGGAGGCGACTGGGCGGTCACCACTCTCTCCGACGGCCACAACCCCGTGGATTTCCGACCGGAAGAGATGCTCGCTCTCGACCGAGCACTCGAGCGCCTGGAACCGAGGCAGCGGCAGGTCGTCGAGTACCGCTTCTTCGCGGGCATGGAAGAAGCCGAAATCGCAGCGGTCCTGGGAGTCTCCGAGCGAACGGTGCGACGCGACTGGGTGAAGGCTCGCGCCTGGCTGTACAGGGAGCTCTACCCGGAGCCGGGATCCTAGCGAGTGGCCCACAGAAAGCGGCAGACGGTCGAAGCCATCTTCGAGGCGGCTCTGGAAATGCCCCGGGCCGAATGGAGCGCCTTCCTGTCCAATGCATGCGGCGGGGATCCCGACCTTCGCGGCGAGGTGGAGGCGCTTCTATCGGCCCACGCTCGAACTTCGGGTCTTCTGGATGACCTGCCATCCGGGCCACCGGCGGATACCGGGGAGGGATCGGCGCGGCCCGCCCCGGAGGAGGGGGAGGAGCCGATGGACGCGGGGGCGGCCGAAGTCCCCGGCGGAGGTCTGGTAGGCGCCTACCGGATCTCCCGCGAGCTCGGCCGCGGCGGGATGGGCATCGTCTACCTAGCCGAGCGGGCCGACGGACAGTTCGAGCAGCGGGTCTCCCTCAAGATGATTCGGCGGGGACCCGAGACGGCGGAGCTCAGCCGTCGCTTCGAGACGGAGCGCCAGATCCTCGCCGCCCTCAGCCATCCGAACATCGCCGCCCTGCTCGACGGGGGAGTGGCCCCGGACGGCCGACCCTACCTGGTCATGGAATACGTCGAGGGCGTCCCGATCGACGTCTACTGCGATCGGAACCGGTTCGGGATCGAGAGCCGCCTGAAGCTCTTCTGCACCGTCGCGCGAGCCGTACAGCATGCACACCGCAACCTCGTGGTTCACAGGGATTTGAAGCCCTCCAACATCCTGGTCACGCCCGAGGGCCACCCGAAGCTCCTGGACTTCGGGATCGCGAAGATTCTCGATCCGACGTTCATGGAGGGAGGCGCTCCGGAGACGCGGACCGGACTCCGCCTCATGACACCCGAGTACGCAAGCCCGGAGCAGGTGAGAGCGGAGCCCGTCACGACGGCCACCGATGTCTATGCGCTGGGCGTGGTGCTCTACGAGCTGCTCACGGGAAGACGACCCTTCCAGCTGATCGGCCGCACGCCCGCCGAAGCGGAGAGAATCATCACCGAGGAGGAGCCAGCACGACCGAGCGACGCGGTCAGCCGTGCGGTGGTTGCGCCGGAGGCTCCGGGTGGGCGAAGCGAAGCCGACGGAGAAGCGTCGAAGACGAAGAGGCCCGCCGACCCGATCAGCTTGGCGCGCGACACCGAGCCGCACCGGCTGCGCCGCGAGCTGAAGGGCGACATGGACCGGATCGTCCTCATGGCCCTGCGCAAGGAGCCGGAACGCCGATACGCATCGGCCGAGCAGCTGGCAGAGGATGTGGAACGCTATCTGGAGGGTCAGCCGGTCATCGCCCGGGACGACTCGGCCGGCTATCGGGTCGCGAAGTTCGTCAGCCGCCACAAGGCCGGGGTGGTCGCCGCAGCGATCGTGGCGGTCGCCCTGCTCGCGGGCGCGCTCTCGGCTATGGTCGGGATGGTGCGCGCCACTCGCGCCGAAGCCGTGGCCAGGGCCGAGGCCGAGACATCGCGGCAGGTCTCGGACTTTCTGGTGGAGCTCTTCGAGGTCTCCGATCCGGATGAGGCGCGCGGAAACTCGATCACGGCGCGCGAGATCCTGGATCAGGGCGCCGCGCGCATCACCTCGGAACTGAACGATCAGCCTCTCATCCAGGCACGACTCCTCCTGACCATCGGCGATGTGTACCGGAAGCTCGGGCTGTTCGCGGATGCGGAGGGGCTGCTGGAGCGCTCGCTCCAGATCCGTCGAGCCGAGCTGCCAGCCGATCACCCGGATGTCGCGGCCACCCTGCAGGCGCTGGCCACTGTCTACGGAAACCAGGACCGGTATGAGGAAGCCGCCGATCTTCAGCGAGCCGCCATCGAGATGGAGGAGCGGCTTTACGGGCCGGAGGACCTGCGGGTCGGCCGTGGCCTGACCGACCTCGGCGTCATCCTCCTCCGAGGGGGCCAGCTGGACGAGGCCCGCGAGGTCATCGAGCGATCACTCGTTATCAAGGAGGCGAGGCTCGATCCCGGTGACGTCGAGCTGGCTGGAACGCTCATCAACCTGGCCAGCGTGCATCGACGGCGAGGCGAGCTGGATGAGGCGGAACGGCTCTACGCCCAAGCCCTCACGATTCGGGAAGCCGGCCTCCCGGAGGACCATCCCGACGTGGCGCGCAGCCTCAACAGCCTGGCCATGGTCTACAGTGCGCAGGGCCGCCTCGACGAGGCCGAGCAGCTATTCATCCGGTCTCTGGCGATCAAGGAAAAGACGCTCGGCCCCGATCATGTCGATGTCGGCAACACGCTGGGCAACCAGGCGGTCATCCACGCGCGCCGCGGCGAATTCGAGCAGGCGAGAGAGCTCTTCCGGCGGGTGCTCGTGATCCGAGAGAACTCTTTCGGTCCGGAGCACCCGAGTGTTGCAGACGCCCTCCACAACCTCGCGGGAGTGAGCAAGGATCTGGGGGAGTGGGAGGAGGCGGAGGTCCTCCTCACTCGAGCCGTCGGTATCAAGGAGAGAACCCTCCCGGCGACGCATCCCCGTCTGGCCGCCAGCCTGGGGAGCCTGGGAGAGGTCTACCTCGAGCTCGAGCAGTACGGACGCGCGGAGCCGCTGCTTCGCCGCACCCTGGAGATCCGGGAAGCGGCGTTCGGCCCGAACCACCGGTCGATTCCGCCGAGCCTGGAGGACCTGGCCGAAGCGCTGCGCGGCCTGGGCAGGACGGTTGAAGCGGACGATTTGAGGGCTCGGGCCCGCGAGCTAGAGGGAGATCTGAACGACTGACCTCAGCTGCCTTCGCCGCGCTGAGAACGTCGCGCTGGGAGCCTCGAGCGCGCTTTCTCAGTCGGAAGGCCCGAAAGTGTAACACCAGGCCTCACCCTCAAGCACGACCTCGTCCTCCTGACGCAAAACACGAATGGAAAGCTGGCAGACGGGCTTCGTCGCATGGACGCTCGTCACCTCGGCTTGCGCCGTGATCGTGTCGCCGATGAAGACCGGGGCCGTGAACTTCCAATCCTGGCTCAGGAAGACCGTGCCCGGGCCCGGGAGATCCATCGCGACGAGGGCGTGCAGCAGCCCGGTGGTCAACCCGCCCTGCACGACGAGGCGTCCGAACTTCGTCTTAGAGGCGAAGTCCTCGTCGAAGTGTAGCGGGTTGTAGTCGCCCGTGAGCTCCGCGAAGGTAGCGACGTGCTCCGCGGTCAGGGTGAGACTTCGGCTTGCGGTATCACCGACCTTCATCGCAGCGCCTCCAGCTTCTGTCCAGCCGAGCCGAGCTCAGTCCAGGGCCCTCAAGGCTTCCACCTGGGAGTTCATCTGACGGTTGAGCTCGAGGTGGTGTTCCTTCACCTCATCCAGGGTCCAGTCGAAAGCCGAGATGCGGTGGGTCACGTCGAGGAGACCCTTCACGAGCTCGTCGCGTCCGCGCTGGTACTGCTCCAGACCCCCGTTGTCGTGATGTCTGCCACGTACCGGGGCAGCTCTGCGAAGAGTGCGGCAATGGCCAGGTGGACAACAACGAGATCTGCGACGAAGGCACTCCGACGAGCGCCCAGCCGGGGCCGGTGGCGTGGCGGAGAAAGCCGGGGGCGCCGGCAAAGGCTCTCAGCTTCCCGGACGGAGGACCTTTCTCCACGACCTCCGCGAGCTCGGCGGAGACGTCTGCCACCCCCTCCTGGTGTAGAACCTCGATCCCCTCGTGCCGCCGCTCTTCGAACACGGCCTGCGGCCGAAGGACGAAGACGCAGGTGTCGCCGTCGTTGGTCGGAATCGTCCCGATGCTCACCCCGGGTTCGTAGAACCAGTGATACCCCTCGAGCGGCACGTCCGGCCAGTAGCCGTAGATGGAGCAGGCCGCATCGGGCAGTTCGTAGTCGACGTCCGCCTCGAGAATCCGCGCCACGCGAGATCGCATACCATCGGCCCCGACCACCAGGTCGGCCGGCACATCGGTCACCTCGCGATCCGCTCCGGCAATCCTCGCGCCGCGAACTCGACCATCATCATCGCGAATCAGATCGACCACGGACTGGCCGTACACGACCTCCGCGCCCGCCTCACGCGCAGCGTCCACGAGGATTGGATCCAGCACCGTTCGCCTCGGAGCATACAGGGCATCGACGCCATCGCGCGCCTTGATGACCACCTCGATCGTCTCATCGCCGTAGTGGAAGGTGGTCGTGCGGATCGGGGGCGCTCCGGACGCGTGGACCCGGTCGAGCAGCCCCCAGCGGTGGAGTTGCAGGGCCGCCCCGCGCATCAGCGCGTGCGTGGAGAGGGTGTCGCTTCCGTAGCGAACCGGGTCGACGACCAGCCCCCGAAGGCCCCGCCGGGCCAGCAGCATCGCCGTGGAGGCACCCGCGCATCGCGCGCCGGCGATCACGACGTCGTAACGACTTCGGGCGGTGGGCGAGCTCATATCCAGACCTCGTTCGGTGGCGCCGGTAGCCTAGCTGGGAGGCGAGCTGAATCTCAAGATGCTGTCGGGCTGACCGGTGTATCAAGCCGGACCGGCCCCCTTGCCCCCGCCGATCACCCAGCTACATAGTGCGGTGCGCTCAGGCCGTTACGTGTCGACACAAGGAGGACCGCATGGAGACCACAACTGCGCCAGTCGACAACGGCGTCAACGTCGACGCCTTGCTCGAGGCCCGCCAGGCTCTATCCCAAGCCCCGGAAGCCGCCCAATTCACGTGGCGAGCGACCAACGAGTGGATCCGAGGCACGAACAGCCGATCCACCGTTGAGGGGTTTTTCGGCCTGGGCGAGGAGCAGAAGCACAAGTCCACCTTCACGTTCGAGGCGGATCATCCGGAGGTCTTTGCGTCTGAGGATCGGGGCGCCACGCCGGTCGAGCTGGTTCTGGCCGGCCTGGCGAGCTGCCTGACAGCCGGCATCGCCGCGGTGGCCCAGAACCGGGAGATCCAGCTCCGGTCCGTCAAGGCGACCCTGGAAGGCGGGATGGACATCCAGGGCATCCTCGGCGTCGACCCCGAGGTCCGGAACGGCTTCAGCGGCATCAAGGTCTCCTACGAGATCGACGCGGACGCGACACCGGAGGACATCCGGGCCCTGGTCGCACAGTCGCAGAAGCGTTCGGCCGTGTATGACATCGTCACCAACCCGACCAACGTCTCGGTCGAGGTCGCGTAGCCGCGATCGCATAGCCGCCGTATCCGGATCACGGGACCAGCTCCCGTGCGCGTCACCACCGTCATCATCGGAGCGGGGCACGCCGGACTGGCCATGAGCCGCTGCCTCGCCGAGCGCTCGATCGACCACGTGGTCCTCGAGCGCGGCGAGGTGGCGAACTCGTGGAAGACCGAGCGGTGGGACTCGCTCCGGCTTCTGACACCCAACTGGCAGAGCCGGCTCCCCGGCTTCGGCTACGAGGGCGATGACCCTGACGGCTTCCGCGACATGGCGGAGACGATCGCGTTCATCGAGCGGTACGCCGAAGTGATCTCCGCACCGATTGAGACACAGACCACGGTCACCTCGGTGCGGAGTGTGGACGGCGGCTACGAGGTGGCGACCGACCGGGGCACGTGGCGTGCGAGGACGGTGGTGATCGCGAGCGGAGCCTGCAACCTGCCGAACGTGCCCGCCCTCGCCGACGGGGTGCCCAACCGAATCCATACGCTCACCGCCCTGGAGTACCGCAACCCCGACCAGCTTCCCGCAGGCGGCGTGATGGTCGTCGGCGCCTCGGCCACCGGCACGCAGATCGCCGCCGAGGCCCACCGCTCCGGACGGCCCGTCACGGTCTCCGTCGGAGAGCACGTCCGGGTGCCGCGGGTTTATCGAGGGCTCGACATCAAGTGGTGGATGGACCGGTGCGGCGTGCTCGATGAGCATTACACCGAATACGACAACCTCGAGCGGGTTCGGAATCTGCCCTCCCCCCAGCTCGCCGGTTCGGACGACCGCCACACGGTCGACCTCAACTCGCTCGTGAAGCTCATCGGCCGTCTCGCCGGGATCAACGAGGGAAACGCCCAGTTCTCCGGATCTTTGCCGAACCAATGCGCGCTCTCCGACCTCAAGATGAACCGCTTGCTGGACCGCATCGACGAGTGGGTGCTGGAGAACGGGCTCGACGAGAGCACCGAGCCGCCACACCGTTTCGAACCGACCAGGTTCGAAGCGGCACCCCCGCTGGGGATGAACCTCACGAGCGGCGAGATCCGGACGATCATCTGGGCGACGGGATTCCGACCCGACTACTCATGGCTCGACGTGCCGGTCTTCGATCGTAAGGGACGGATCCGGCACGACGGCGGCGTCGCGGAGGCACCCGGCATGTATCTGATGGGCATCCCCTTCCTCCGACGGCGAAAGTCCAGCCTCATCGACGGTGCCGGAGACGACGCTCGCGACCTGAGCGCTCACCTGGCAACGTATCTGGACGCGGTGCCACGCGGCTGAGCGAATCGGGACGGCATGGAAGGCCGGGCGCTGACAGCGATCGCGTGCCGTCTCCACTCCGGATGTCCTGCCATCGACTCCCGCCGCACCGGTACGGAAATCCCCCACACGCTTCCGGGTGCCTCTCCCGACAGAGTTGAGAATCGTTCTCAACTAGATTAGAATGCCTTGTTTGGCACCCCTTGGGAGATGGGAAGGACGCGGCGTGTGACGCACTGCGCGGTACAGGAAGACAGCACCCTCGAATCACCGGGACAGGGAGCAGTCGACGAGAGCCAGATCCTTCTCGTCGGCAATCCCAACGTCGGCAAGAGCGTCCTGTTCCGGAACCTCACGCAGAGGTACGTCACTGTCTCGAACTATCCGGGCACGACGGTCGAAGTGGTTCGCGCCCGCGCGAGCTTCGACGGCCATACCACCAGCGTCATCGACACGCCAGGCCTCAACGATCTCGTCCCGCGGAGTGAAGACGCGCGCGTTACGATCGACATTCTCCAGGAACACCCCGACGCGACGGTCGTCCAGGTCGCTGACGCGAAGAACCTGCAGCGGGCGCTTCTGTTGACCCTGCAGCTCGTCGAGCTTCGGCGCCCGATGCTCCTCGTCCTGAACATGCTGGACGAGCTCGACGAACGGGGAGGGCGGATCGATTCAGCCCGCCTCGCAGAAATCCTGGGGATCCCGGTCGTCGAAACCGTGGCTCCGGAGAATCGCGGCACGGCAGAGCTGATCGCGGCGCTGGCCGAGGCGCGGCCCTCCACGCTCAACGGGTACCCACACGGCACCGCGCGTGCCAACGGTGCCGGACGCGCACGCGCCCGAGCGGTGCGGCCGCTGCCGGTCGTGCCCCCCGAAGCTCACCCGGATCCATACGAGGCCAACCGGCTCCGCCTGGAGCGCGTGAAGCGGATCCTCGCCGAGACCTATTCGATCGCCCCACCGGCCAAGCCGTCCCTCAAGGTCCGACTCGGATTCTGGGCGATGCACCCGGTGAAGGGGCTCTTCTTCCTCGCCGCGGTCCTGCTGGCGGTATTCTGGTTCGTGGGCTTGTTCGGGGCCGGATCGCTGGTCAACGTCCTCGAGGTGGGTGGCTTCAGCCAGCGGCTCAGCCCGCTGGCCATCCAGGCCACGGACAAAGTGCTGCCCTTCCCTCACGAGCATGCGCGAGAGCTGATCGTGCAGCCGATCGCCTTGCCTCTCTCGCCGGCTCACGACGTAGAGATCGGCACGCTGGAGAAGACGGCGATCGTTCCGGACTACACGATGCCTCCGGACGCGGCACTGAGCCCGATCCAGGAGGTGTTCCGATTCTTGCACGACTTCCTGGTCGGAAAGTACGGGGCGATCACGATGGCCCTCAGCTATGCGTTCGCGATCGTGCTGCCGATCGTCGCGACCTTCTTTCTCGTCTTCAGCATGCTCGAGGACTCCGGGTACTTTCCGCGGATGGCGATCATGCTCAACCGCAGCTTCCGCCGAATCGGCCTGAACGGGAAGGCCGTTCTGCCGATGATTCTCGGGCTCGGTTGCGCGACGATGGCCACGATGACGACGAGGATCCTGGAGACCCGCAAGGAGCGTCTGGTGACGACCATGCTCCTGGCGCTTGCCGTCCCCTGTTCAGCGCAGCTCGGCGTGCTCCTGGCCATGATGGCGACGCTCTCTCCGGTGGGGGCCGTCGCGTGGCTCGGCCTGGTTGCGGGCATCCTGCTGACCGTGGGCTGGCTCAGCGCCCGCGTCTTCGGGGGCGAAACGAGCGAGTTCATACTGGAGATCCCTCCGATCCGCCGCCCTCAGCTGTCGAACGTGCTCGTGAAGACGCTGAGCCGGATGGAGTGGTACCTGAAGGAGGTGATCCCGATCTTCGTCGTGGGCACGGCGGCTCTCTTCCTTCTCGACAAGCTCCGGCTTCTGGATTGGATCTCGAGGGCGGGCGAGCCGTTGGTCGCGGGCTGGCTGGGGCTGCCGGCCGAGATGTCCAACGCCTTCCTGGTCGGCTTCATGCGCCGAGACTTCGGCGCCGTCTACGTGCTCGACGCCGTGCAGGCCCCTGAGCCGCTTCTCACGCAGCTGCAGGTCTTCGTCGCCATGGTGACGATCACCCTGTTCATGCCGTGCGTCGCGACCTTTCTGATGATCGCCCGCGAACACAGCACCAAGGCCGCGCTCCGCATGTCGGCATTCATCTTCCCGTTCGCCTTCCTGGTGGGCGGGCTGGTCTATCGGCTCGGAAGATGGCTCCCCCTCTAGGCGCCGCTGAACTGCCCTCGACGGCGACGCCGGGCGCCCTGGTCACCTGCCCGATGTGCGGGTACGAGTTCGACCGGGATGACACCCTGTGCGGGCACGGCTGCCCGCTCGGCTCCCTCTGCAACCTCGTCCGCTGCTCCAACTGCGGGTACGAGTTCCCGGACGCGCCGCGCCGCAGGTCGTGGCTCCGGAAGCTCCTGTCGCGATCGAAGAGGCCGGAGCGCTTGCCTCCGGACGTGCGGGCGGTGAGCGAGCTCGCCGCCGGCGAGGCGGGCACGGTAGTGTGCCTGGGAGACCGGAACGGCTCGCGCTACGGCACGCTGTCGGTCTTCGGCCTCGTGGCCGGCGCGGAAGTGACGCTCATCCAGCGCCGGCCCGCCTGCGTCGTGAAGATCGGCGAGACCGAGCTCGCCCTCGATCCTGAGATCGCCGCAGATCTGCTCGTGAGACCCGCCGAGTGAGCCGTCCGCTCGACTACATCTTCTGCCAGTCTTCCGATTGCTCGAACGCCCAGGCCGCGCGGTAGATCGTCCCCTCCCGGTACCGTCCTCCAACCAGCATCAGCCCGACCGGCAGATCGCCGCTCATCCCGCAGGGCAGTGACATGGCCGGGTGACCCGTGATGTCGAACTGCTGGGTGTTCACGAACATCTCGAGGCCGCGCTGGATCACCACCGCCCGTGGCGCGTCGGGCGGAGGCAACGGGGGCGCGACCATCGGCGTGGTCGGCATGAGGAGGAGATCGAAGCGGGAGAGCACATCGTCGTAGGCCGCCCGAAGCTGTCGCCGCAGGTTGGCACCCTTCGCGTAGTAGCGCCCTCGGTAACGCCAGAGACCGTACTGGCCCATGAGCATGAACAGCTGAAGCGTCTCCGGGAGCTCCCCGGTACGCTCCCTCCATCCCTCGCAGGCCGTCCGGAGGCTCAGCACAGCGAGGCCTTCCTGGTTCTGGCCGAAGCCGTAGTCCCACATCATCTGCCGCACGGCACCTTCGGCGGCGAACGGGATGAAGATCGCGGCGCCCGCCAGGTGCATGGGAATCGAAACCTCCTCGACCTCGGCACCCAGCTCTCGGAAGCGCGCAGCGGCCGTCAGCACCTTGGCGTCCACCTCGGGCTCGGAGCTCGGCGTGCCGAAGCCCTCCTTCACGACCGCGATCCTCAGTCCGGCCGCTCCCATACCGGTCGCCTCTGTATAGGCTTCGGGACCGACCCCCATCTGGCGGCCGTCGATCCCGTCCGGACCGGCGATGACCTCGAGGAGCAATGCGTTGTCCTGAACGCTGGCCGTCATGGGCCCGGCATGGTCGAACGTGCTCTCGATGGACATGATTCCGCTGTAGGGCACGAGGCCGTGTGTCGGCTTCAAGCCGTAGATCCCCGAGAAGGAGGACGGCAGGCGTATGGAGCCACCCTGGTCCCCACCGATCGCCATCTCCACCTCGCCGGCCGCGACGAGGGCGGCGCAGCCCGAGGAGGAGCCGCCGGTCGTGTGGGCCGGGTTTCGCGGGTTCAGCGTCGGCCCCTGGGCGCAGGTGTGGCTCCCACCCGAGACACAGAAGTTCTCGCACACCGCCTTCCCCGCGATCACGCCCCCGGCGTCCAGGATTCGGGTCACGATCGTGGCATCCACCTCCGGCACGTATCCCTCCAGGATGGAGGTGCCGCCCGCCATTGGGACTCCCGCGAGGCAGATGCTGTCCTTGAGGACCACCGTTCGCCCGGCAAGCGGACCCTCCGGCGCACCCCGGACGGTCGTCTTGACGTACCAGGCTCCGTACTTGTTCTCGTCACCCTCCGGCCGATAGCCCGCCTCGCGCGGATACCGCACCTCGGGCACGTAGTCCGGCATCGCATCGACCGCCGCGTACGCCGCGAAAACGTCCGCCATGAGCTCGCGGAACTCTCCCAGATCTGTGTCCGTCAGGTCCAAGCCGAGCTGACCTGCCACCTCCCGCATCGCTGACAGGTCTGGAGCTTCGAAGGCCATCCCGGTCTCCTTTCAGTCGTTCAGGTGGGCGCGGATCGGCGTCCGGTCCGATGCTCGCCGACCGGCGTCAGTCTTTCAAGGATGCATAGGCGACCGCGATCCGTGCAGCCACGCGCGCGTTATCCTCCAGCAGCGCGAGGTTCACCGCCAACGTGCGTCCGCCGCTCTCCGCGGCCACGTAGTCCAGCAGGAACGGTGTGACGTCCTTTCCCCGAATCCCCCTCTCCTCCGCTGCCCGGACGGCGGCCGTCACCAGCGACTCCACTTCCGCGGCTCTCGGGGCCGCTTCGGCAGGCGGAGGGTTGCAGAACAGGATGCCGCCCGGCAACCCTAGCCGGCGCTGCTGAGCCATCAGCCTCGCGGCTGCCTCGGGAGAATCGACCCGATGCTCCAACCCGAGACCACTGCTGCGCGTATAGAAGGCCGGGAAGCTTCCGGTGCCGTACCCCACGACGGGCACTCCCAGCGACTCGAG
This sequence comes from Gemmatimonadales bacterium, assembly GCA_037385645.1. Taxonomy (GTDB): domain Bacteria; phylum Gemmatimonadota; class Gemmatimonadetes; order Palauibacterales; family Palauibacteraceae. Next base: position 11,564 of record JARRMU010000084.1, on the reverse strand, counting down.
AGCTTCGAGCGTGAGAGACAGGTCCAGAACGGCCTTCGCACCCGAGCAGACCACGGCGACTGGCGTGCGCCCGACCTCCGCCAGGTCGGCCGAGATGTCCATGCTTCGCTCGCCCCCCCGATGCACGCCCCCGATCCCGCCGGTGGCCATCACGGCGACGCCGGCGCGGCCGGCCGCGAAGGCCGTAGCCGCCACGGTCGTGGCGCCTGCCGAGCCCGATGCCGTCAGCGCGGCCAGATCACGCGTGGTCGCCTTGGCGACGTCGGCGCCCCTCGCCAGCAGGGCGACCTCCTCGGCGGACGCTCCAACGACCACCGACCCGCGTAGCACCGCGACGGTCGCAGGTACGGCACCCTCCTCTCGCACCGCAGCCGTCATTCGCTGCGCGGCCTCGAGGTTCTGTGGTGAAGGAAGACCGTGCGCGATCACGGTGGACTCGAGGGCCACGACGGCGGCTCCGAGATCCAGAGCCTCGGCCACCTCCGGACGGACGTCGATCAACGCCTGCTCCTTGCGGGGGCGCCCGCCCCTGCCGCCACGCTAATCCTCCCGATCGGATCGGGCGCGGTCGACGACGCGATCGGCGGAGAGCATGGACAGGTCACCGCCGTCTTCGAGCGCCAGGCTGGCCGCCGCGAGCCCGAGCCGAAGCGGGTCGCTCGACTCTCGCGACAGGCCGAAGATGTAGCCGGCGACGAGCACGTCGCCGGCACCGGTCGTATCGCCGAGCGGCCCTCCGGGCGCGATGGCGGGGACCACTTCGCACCGGGCCCCATCAGCCACGAAGACGCCCTCGGCGCCAAGCGTGACGACCACCGCCCCGACACCGTTCTCCAAGATCCGCTCAGCCGCCCCCGCAACCTGCTCCTCATTGATCACTGCCGACATCTTGCTCAGCGCACCCGCCTCGAGACGGTCCGGGAAGAGTACATCGATCCCGGAGAGGACGGGTCGCAGTCTCTCCGACTTGGCCACCGACACCGGATCGGCCAACACCATGGTGCCGATCGGCTTCGATGCGAGCAGCGCGGATAGCGTTTCGGCCGGAAGGTTGGCGTCGACGAACCAGATCCCACGAGCCGAGAGAGCCGGGGCGAGGCCTTCGGCCCAGGCCGCGCTGGCCTCCTCGAAGATTGCCATGTCGGCCAAGCCGAACTCGAGACGCCCACTCGGGCCGAGCACGGCCGTATAGGCGCCCGTCGGTTGACGCTCGGAGCGGATGACGCCGGCGACGTCCACGCCGGCGTCGACCAGGCCACGCAGGAGCCAGTGGCCCGCATCGTCTTCCCCGACGATCGAGAATAGCGCCACATCGCACCCGAGCCGGGCAAGGACCTCGGCGACGTTTCGGGAGACGCCCCCCGGCTTGAGCGCCGACACGACCGGATTCGACGTTCCCGGCCTGAGGGGCCCAGAGGTCAGAGCCCGGCGGTCCCTGCTCGTGCCCCCGACGCACGCGATCGAGGAAGAACTGGGCGCTTGCATGTCTCCCATCCTTTCAAACACGAGCCCATCGGGCAACGGAGGAAACAGCTTCCCCCCTTCCCTCATCCGCGACCCGGAGCGATCATTCGTACCTTGTCGGGCCCACGCCGAAGACGGCGATGTCCGGCATCCCCGGTTGTTTCCGCAGCATAATGATAGATGCCCACCGGTTGACCCGGCGAGCGACCCGGCAACCGATTCGACCGCAGACCCGGAGGAGACAGATCATGAAGTTCAACTACTTTTCGGAACCACGCGTTCGTTTCCGCCGTCCGGTGCCGGCAGGTCTCGTCAGCGCAGCATTGCTCTCCGTGGCCGTCCTGGGAACCGCCTGCGCGGATCGTTCGGCGGGAGATACGGAGGAGGGCGGCGGGCCACCGGTGGGCGAGGCAGGGGTCGGCGAGTTGGACGCGACCACGCTCGTCGCCCGTTACGCCGCGCCGATCGAGGGCCCGCCAGGATCGGTGCCGCGCTACGACAACCTCGGGGCCTACCACAGGGAGATCACGACGGACTCTCCTGAAGCCCGTGACTACTTCGATCAGGGACTGCGGCTCCAGTACGCCTTCAACCACGCCGAGGCGATCCGCGCCTACGAGGAGGCGCTGCGCTACGACCCCGACTGTGCGATGTGCTGGTGGGGCATCGCCCTGGCCTCCGGCAACAACATCAACGCACCGATGGATCCGGAGAGCGGGCTACAGGCCTACGCGGCAGCTCAGCGGGCGCTGGAGCTCGCCGACGACGTGAGCTCCGGCGAGCGTGCTCTCATCGAAGCGCTCACTCAGCGCTACGGCCCTGATCCGGAAGCGGATCGGGCTGTGCTCGACTCGGCGTATGCGCGTGCCATGCGTGGCGCGGCCGACTCGCATCCGGAGGATGGCGACGTGCTTACGCTCTACGCCGCCGCGCTCATGAACCTTAGCCCCTGGGCCTACTGGGAGGGTAAAGAGCCGCGGCCGGGCACGGTTGAGATCCTGAGCTCGCTCAAGCGAGCGCTGGAGCTCGATCCGGAGAATCCCGGCGCCTGTCACTATTACATCCATTCCGTGGAGGCGGCCTATCCGGAGCGCGCGGTCGAGTGCGCGGATCGGCTGGCGGCACTCATGCCGGGGGCCGGTCACATAGTCCACATGCCTGGTCACATCTACATCCGCGTCGGCCGCTACGCCGATGCGGTGCGGGCGAACGAGCACGCCGTGCACGCCGACGAGGGATACATCCAGGACCAGGGCCCCAAAGGGCTGTATCCGACGGCCTACTACCCGCACAACTACCACTTCCTCTGGTTCGCCGGGACGATGGCGGGGATGAGCGAAACGGCGATTCGCGCCGCCGTCACCGTAGCGCCGAAGGTGCCGCACGACGTGGCAGAACAGATCTACTGGATCCAGGCCGTGGTCGTCCTTCCGCAGCTCGCCAACCTGACCTTCGGTCGCTGGGAAGAGGTGCTCCAGGCGCCGATGCCCTCGCCCGATCTCTATACGGCAACGACGCTCGCCCATTACGCCCGCGGCATAGCCTTCGCCGCGACGGCGCGCGGCACCGAAGCCGCCGCCGAGCTCGACGCGATCGATCGGCTCATGGCCGAGCAAGAGATCCCGGCGGAGGAGCAGGGTCCAAACGCCGTCATCATGATCGCCCGGCACTCGCTGGCAGGTGAGCTGGCGCTGCGCACAGGCGACGCAGCGGGAGCAGTCGACCATTTCCGCGCCGCTGCCGAGATCGAAGACGGCATGATCTACGAGGAGCCTCCGCTCTGGTACATGCCGGTGCGCCACTCACTGGGGCGGGCTCTTCTCGAAGCCGGCCTGCCGGCCGAGGCCGAGGAAGCCTACCTCCAGGATCTCGAACGCTTCCCCGAGAACGGGTGGGCGCTGTATGGACTCACGCAGGCTCTGAAGGCCCAGGGGAAGACCTCCGCGGCCGAGGAGGCCGAGAGCCGTTTCCGCGAGGCGTGGTCAGGGGCCGACGTGGAGCTCACTGCGTCGAGTTTCTGACCTCCAACTACCAGTCGGTACCTGAGGCGAGGGAGAAGCCATGAACAAGGCGGCGGCGGGGGTCGCGCCCGTGATCACGGCCGAGAGGGCGGATAGGATCCGCACGTCGGTCGAGCGCGGTATGCAGGCCATGGAGCGACGCGACACGGTCGGTCGGGGCACCGCGATCACCAGGGTGCGCATGATCGATGGCTTGACCTGCGAGGTGCAGGATGGCTCCTGGAACCTCACCGTGGACATGAGCGCCAAGGGAGGCGGCAACGGCCGAGGGCCTGACCCCGGGGTGTTCGGGCGCGGCGCGCTGGGCTCCTGCCTGGCGATCGCTTACGGCATCTGGGCATCTCGACGTGGCGTCCCGATCACATCGCTCGATGTCGAGGTGCAGGCCGACTATGACGTGCGTGGCCAGTACGGCATGGATGAGAGTGTCCCGGTGGCGTACGGCGAAATCCGCTACGTCATCTCGGTCGTGAGCGAGGCGCCGGAGTCGGAGGTGCTCGGCGCCCTCGAGGACGCCGAAGCCCACTGCGTATACCTGAAGATCTTCACGGAGCCACAGCGTGTTCGCCGCCAGGTGAAGCTCACGCGGCCGGGGAGCTAGGGACGGACACGTAGGAGGCGAAGCCAGATGGACGCCAGACTCCAACGTCGGATTCAACGCTACGGCTGGGACAGGTCGGCCGATCGCTACGAGGGCTACTGGCGACGCCAGCTCGAGCCTGCCCAGGCCTTGTTGCTCCACATGGCCACGCTCGAGGAGGGCGAGAGGGTTCTGGACGTGGCTTGCGGAACGGGACTCGTGACGCTGCCCGCGGCCGACGCGGTCGGGCCCGGCGGGAACGTGGTCGGTACGGACATCTCGCAGAGGATGGTCGAGCTCGTGGCGGAGCGAGCCGACGAGCTCGGAGTCGGTCACATCAGCTTCGATCGGATGGACGTCGAGGACCTGCGCTTCCCCGACGCCAGCTTCGACGCCACGCTTTGCAGCCTCGGCCTCATGTACGTACCCGATCCGCTTCGATCCCTACAGGAGATGCTCCGAGTGCTCAAGCCAGGGGGGCGTGCGGTGTGCGCGGTTTGGGGAGCCCGAAAGAACTGCGGGTGGGCGGAGATCTTCCCGATCGTCGACTCGAGGGTGAGCACCGAGGTTTGCCCGCTCTTCTTCCAGCTCGGAACCGGCGAAGCCCTCTCCATGACGTACGAGGCCGCCGGATTCCGGGAGGTCGTCTGCGAGCGGATCACCACGATCCTCGAGTACGACGGACCGGATTCAGCCGTGGGCGCGGCGTTCGCGGGCGGACCCGTCGCAATGGCCTACTCTCGCTTCGATGACGAAACGCGCGCGGAGGCCCATGCCGAGTATCTGACCTCGATCGAGGCCTTCAGATCCCAGGATGGCTACCGGGATACCCGGGGAGTTCGTGGTCGTCCGCGGCGTCAGGAACTAGGTCCGCCGCTCCGCGGCCCGCCGGGCGTCGTCCCGTCACCAGGCACTCCCAAGGCTCCGACCGAAACCGGCCTGACCGCATCTCCGTAGTTGATGTCGTGAATCGCTCCCTGCGGACGCGGGCTCCAGGAGCGAGGCAGCTAGCACTCACGGCGACGAGCGGAGAGATGATGGGCGGCGGCGAAGACGGCGGCAGAAGCGGTGTCCGGCAAGCACTCTCGAGGCTGGCACGCAGCCCCGGCTTCACGACCATAACCGTGCTGACCCTCGCGATCGGCATCGGAGCCAATACGGCGATCTTCAGCGTCTTCAACGGGATTCTGCTCCGGTCCCTTCCCTACCCCGAACCGGACCGCCTCGTCGGCTTGTGGCACACGGCTCCGGGCATCGACATCCCGCTGTTCGAGCAATCCGACGGCACCTATCTGTTCTACGGAGCCGAGAATCGGACCCTCGACGGGATGGGGATCTTCGGAAACCGGTCGGTCAACCTGACCGGCGGCGAGGAACCGGAGCGCGTGGATGCAGCACTCGTCACCTCCACCCTGTTCTCGGCGCTGGGGATCGTTCCAGAGCATGGCCGTAGCTTCGTCGAGGCCGACAACGAGCCCGGTGCCGAGTCGGTCGTCATCCTCAGTCACGGCCTGTGGAACCGAAGGTTCGGGGGCGACCTGGGGATTCTGGACAGCACGGTTCTGATTGACGCCGAAGCTCACCGAGTAATCGGCATCATGCCGGAAGGCTTCTCTCTGCCGGTCAGCGACTCCGAGCTCTGGACAGCGCTGGAGATCGATCCTGCCGAGGCCACGACCGGCTCCTACCGCTGGTTCTCGGTGGGTCGTCTGAAGCCTGGAGAAACCGTGGGAAGCGCTCAGCGCGATCTGGATCGTCTGCGACGGCGGCTCCCTGAGGCATATCCGGGCGACTTCCTCACCGAGCAGATGATGGAGACCGCGCAGATGGAGGCGATCGTCCATCCGATCATCGAGGACGTGATCGGGGACGAGAACCTTGAGCGCTCGCTGTGGATCCTCCTCGGGACCGTGTTCTTCGTCCTGCTGATCGCCTGCGCCAACGTGGCAAGCCTCTTCCTGGTCCGGGCCCAGAGCCGGCACCGGGAGGTCGCGCTGCGTGTCGCGCTGGGAGCGGGAAGAAGCCGCCTGGCGCAGTTCTTTCTTTCGGAGAGCCTCGTCCTTGCCCTGGCCGGCGGCGCACTCGGAGTGCTTTTGGCCTTCGCCGCGACACGGACGCTGGTCTTGTTCGGCCCCGACAGCATCCCGAGGCTGGAGGCGATCGGCATCGACGGGACCGTGCTCGCGTTCGCGTTAACGATCTCCCTGCTGGCCGGCCTGCTGTTCGGCTCCTTCCCGCTCCTGCGTTACGCTCGGGCGAACATGGTGATGGCCCTCAAGGAGGGGGGGCGTGGCGGCGGCACGGGACGCGAACGCCAGCGAGCACGAAAGCTCCTCGTGCTGTCGCAGCTGGCGATGGCATTCGTGCTCGTCGCCGGGGCCGGCCTCATGACCCGGAGCTTTCAGAAGGTGCGGGAGGTGAATCCAGGATTCGAGGCCGAGCGAGCGCTCACGTTCAGGGTATCGCTGCCGAGCGCGGAGTACGACTCACGCACGGCGGTCGCCGGATTCTACGGCCAGCTCATCGAGCGGCTGGAGGGGCTTCCGGGGGTTGACCGGGTGGGAGCGGGCACCAAGATCCCGCTGCGCGAGAGCGGGCACAGTATAAACGTCGTCTCGATCGCGGATCATCCCGTCGACCCGGGAGATCTGCCGCCCGTCTCCAACACGCAGTTCGTGACGACCGGCTTTCTGGAGACGCTGGGGGTCCCTCTGCTGGAAGGCCGAACGTTCGACCGCATGGATCATTACTCCAACACGCGGGCGGTCATCGTCAATCGTCCGTTTGCCGAGCGTCATTGGCCGGGAGAGAGCCCGCTCGGGAAGCGTGTCCACCCGAGCTTGGCCGAGGACGGCCCGGAGTGGTTCCACGTAGTCGGCGTGGTCGGGGGCGTCCGGGACTATACCCTGCCGGAGGAGCCGGGGCCGATCATCTACTACCCGGTCACGGCGCTGGAGGAGCTGGAGGACCTGTACTGGCCGCAGACCATGAGTCTCGTTCTCCGAGCCGATGCCCAACCGGCGACGCTGACCCCGCTCGTGCGGGCACAGGTCCGCGAACTGGATCCGAACCTGCCGATCACGGATGTGCTGACGATGGAGGAGGTCCTCTCCGAGTCCACCTCCCAGCTCGGGTTCGCGATGCTGCTACTGGCCGTCGCCGCCGCTATCGCGCTGCTGCTGGCCGCGATCGGCATCTACGGGGTGATGTCCTATGACGTGACGCGGCGGACCCGAGAGATCGGCGTCCGGATGGCCCTCGGCGCGCAATCGGGCGCCGTGAGCAGCATGGTGGTGAGACAGGGCGCGACGATGGCCGTAATCGGCCTGGCGGTGGGGCTGGCCGGCGCCTTCGGCCTCACCCGCCTGATGCGGGCGCTGCTCTTCGGCGTGGGCCCGATGGATCCCGCCACACTCGGACTCGTCGTTCTGGCTCTGTTCGCCGTGGCGCTCCTGGCCAGCTATCTGCCCGCGCGTCGAGCCGCCGCGGTGGATCCCCTCGTGGCGCTGCGCGCGGAGTGAGCCCGCCCGCAAGACTTTCTGACCCCATCGTGTTATAGTGGTGGACTAACGGAAGCTGATCTGAAGCTCGGGATCCCGCGCTGACATCCCATAAAGGCAATCGATGACAGCTTTTGCGACCGACCTGGCGGCCGGACCGGAGCGCTCTTGAAGAGGCTCCGCGTCGGCGTCGTCGATCTCGTCGCCAAGGCGCCCACCAAAGCGCTCTACGCCCGGGTCCTGCATCCCAGCCTGGCCGGCCTCATGCCTCAGGCGGTCGCGGCGTGGGTCGAGGAGATGGGGCACGACGTCCACTACGTCTGCTTCACGGGCTTCGAGAACCTCATCGAGGAACTGCCGTCCGACACCGACATCATCTTCATTAGCGCCTTCTCGCAGGCCGGGCAGCTCGCCTACGCCGTGAGCAACATGTTCCGCTCGCGGGGAGCCGTGACCGTCCTCGGCGGACCGCATGCCCGCTGTTACCCGGACGACGCGCGGAAGTACTTCGACTATGTCCTCGGTCTCACCGACCGCTCGATTATCGAGGATGTGCTCCGTGACCACGCACCGCACCGCCCGCTCGGGGTCCATCTGAGCGCGGACCAACAACCCCGGCATCTGCCGGGCGTGAGAGAGCGCTGGAAGTTCATCAAGCCGACGCTGGACAAGGCACCCACCAGCGTGAAGGGCGTGCCGATGATCGCCAGCCTCGGGTGCCCCTACACCTGCAGCTTCTGCATCGACTCGACGATCAAGTACCAGCCCCTGGGGACCGATCAGATCAAGGAAGATCTGAGGTTCCTCGTCGGCAAGATGCCGAATGCTTGGGTGGGATGGCACGATCCCAACTTCGGCGTGCGCTTCGACGAGTACATGAATGCGATCGAGGAAGGCAGCGCCGGCGGCAACCTTTCGCATGGAGCCGAGAGCAGCCTGTCGATCCTCTCCGAGCCGCGACTCGAGCGGATGCGCGCTGCGGGCTTCAAGGCGATACTCCCGGGCGTCGAGTCGTGGTACACGCTCGGGGACAAGTCGAAGATGCGTAGTGAGGTGGGGATGGAGAAGGTCCGCAGGGTCTCGGACCACGTGAACATGATCCTCAGCTACATCCCTTACGTTCAGACCAACTTCGTCCTCGGTCTCGATTGCGATTCCGGAGCCGAGCCGTTCGAGCTCACCAAGCGGTTCATCGACCGCACGCCCGGGGCTTTCCCGGGCTACTCGCTGCTCTCGGCGTTCGGGGAGGCCGCTCCGCTCAACCTGGATTTCCAGAGGGAGGGCCGGGTCCTGCCGTTCCCGTTCCACTTCCAGAACAACCACCAGGCGATGAACGTCCGCCCGAAGAACTACGACTGGCCCGACTTCTACGAGCGCGTGATCGATCTCACCAGATACAGCTTCAGGTGGACAGCGATCGCCCGTCGAGCGAAGGCGACTCAGCGAAGCTTCGCCACCTGGATGAACGTCGTGCGCGCGATCTCTTCCGAAGGGTTCGGGCGCGCCAAGTATTTCGCGGCTTTGCGGGAGGGGCTGGAGAGCGACCTTTCGATGAGAAGGTTCTTCGAGGGAGAGACCTCCGAGGTCCCCTCCTTCTTCGTCGACCGGCTGCGAGAAGAGCTCGGCCCGATGTGGCATTGGCTGCCGGAGGGCGCGTTAGACCACGACCCGAACGCCTACCTCAAGAAGGTGAACGGGGACATGCTCGCCGTGGAGGCCGTTTCGGCCGGATAGTCTCGAATCGCCCGTTGTCAGGGCTCCAGAGGCCTCGAAAAAATCTCCTCCCAAACGGCATAGGAGGGCTTCGGCTCGAGCTCGCTGTCAACGATTCCCATCGAGGCGAACAGAGCCAGCGTAGCCTCCCGCTCCGGGGGTAGGCCGAAGGTCGTCACGTCGAAGTCCGCGAAGATCAGCATCACCCAGAGCGGAGAACCCACCCCATCGAGCAGTTCCTCGAAGCGGCGGAAAAACTCCGACTGCTCCCCCTCGTCCCCCTGCAGTCCGCCCACATCCTCGGAGCTCCAGCCTCCCTCGACAAGGATAAGCGGCAGATCCGTGACATCCCGAAAGCGCGAAAAGTAGTTGGGCGGAATGTCGGCGGGAGAGTCCCAAACAAATACTGGATAAGAGGATAGCCCCAACGCATCGATGTCGAAGTCGTCTACGAGAGCGAAGTGGTCGATGTGGGGCGGCGGAAACGGGAAGAGGTTCCAGGCGTCGTCGACCTGGAAGGAGACGAAGACAGACACGGCCGGGATGATCGCCCGGATCTGCGGCGACAGCGCGTTGATCAGGTCCACCATCTCCCCGTACAGGACGGGGTCTCCGTGGGCGGCCAGCGTGTTGATCTCGGAGGCGAGGCCGAAATAGGCAGGCCGTATCTCCCGTGCGATCGCCAGGGCGTAGGCCTCGTGGATCGCCCTGATCTCGGGCTCGAGCATGCTGCGGCCCGCCTCTACGAGCTCGGGCGGCTCGGAGGTTCGGTCGAGTCCGTCGAGGGGATCGAGGAGAAAGACGATCTCGAGTCCCAACGCTTCCAGGAAACGGGCGAGCCCCTCGGTCTCGGCGACGAGGTCGTCGAGCTCCTCTCCGGCGAAGAGCCGCGCCCAGGGCACCGGCTGCTGGATGATCGCGTACTCCGCCACCTCGGCCATCGCCTGCGCGGTGGCGATGATGCTCTCCTCGGTAGGCTCAGGCGGCGTCAGACCCCATCCCATGGCGTATGTACGGGGCTCGGCGGCGGGAGAAGGCGGCCCGGCCGGGCCTTCCGGCGAACCCCCGCCCCCGCAGGCCGGGGGCGTCAGCGCGAGGAGGGCTAGGAAGCCGATGAGACGACGAGTCATGACCTAGTGAACGTGCAAGGGATCGCGGAGATCCATGCCGAATCCACGTACTGTATGAGATGCCAAGCGAAAGCCCCGCCAAGGCGGGGCTTTCTGACCTCGAGCACGAATCGCCGGCATCCACTCGGACGGGCGGCTGCTTCGGGCTACGGCTTGGTGATTCGCATCTCCCAGATGTAGTCCGTGTGCGAGCCGCAGATCTCGCTGAACGCGTTCATGGTCAGAGGCGCTTCCTCCCATAGATCCTCGATAATCTGCGAGCGCGCCGCCAGCAGCGAAGCCAAATCGGGGGCGTCGATGACGGAAACGCGGCGGTACTGCCCCCCGATGTTGTGCGTGAGCCAGCTCCAGCCCGAGATGTTCCCTTCGGCCACGTGCCTGTTGTAGATCTCGGCGAGGTCCTCCTCGACCATGTCGTCCGTCCGGCCCTCCTCGGCGAAGTCGCACACCATGTACGTGGACATCGCCACGGAGGGGCGGCCCTGCGCCAGCGTGGGATCCGATCCAGCCGTGACCTCCCACACGTAGTCGTCGTGACCGGGGCAGACCTCGGTAAGCTCCGCACTCGCCTCTTCGGCTTCCGCGATCAGGTCCTCGTAGAAGGCGTCGCGGGCGGTCATGACGGAGGGCACGTCAGCCGCCACCATGTAGAGCAGGCGTCGCCAGTGGCCGCCGGTATGGTGGGCGTACCAGCCCCAGGAGTTGATGGTGCCGGCCGCCATCTGCCGATCCAATATCGGCCCGATGCTCTCGGCGATGATCGTGTCTGCTCGAGCTTCCCTCGACTCGTTGCAGTGGAAGTAGGCGCCGAAGACAGCTGGATCGGGTTCCTCTTCCTGCGCGAGGCCGGGCAGTGGCACCAGTAGAGCGGCGAGCGCCGCCGCGAGGGTGAGTCGCGACTTCATGTGATCCTCCTTGGGATGGGACGGGACGATTGGCGCAGTCGCCCCAACGGTATGTGTGCCGTCGGCCCCCAGGCAATCCCTGAGGACGTCCGCAGCCTGGTCCGGCCCGGACGCGGGGGGTTATCTGTAAGCGATGAGCGTGCAGTCCGAGATCGGAACCGTACGACGCATGGTGCTGAAGCACCCGCGCGATGCCTTCGTCAGCGATCTGTCGATCGCTCGCCAGTGGCGGGGCCTGGGCTACCTCGGCC
>JARRMU010000083.1:0-10110 GCA_037385645.1 Gemmatimonadales bacterium | reverse complement strand
CCGCTGCTCCCTGTGCCGTTCCGCGAATGGCTGCTCGCGCGCGGAACCCGGCTCGTCGAGGCGTGCGAGGGTGAATTCGACTCCCTCGGCTGCAACCTGCTCACGCTGGCTCCACGCCGGTGCCTGGCGCTGGCGGGGAATCCGATGACCCGTGGTCGACTCGAATCCGAGGGCGTGGAGGTTCATGTGCTGCGGGGCGAGGAGATCTGCCTCAAGGGTCTGGGCGGCCCGACCTGCCTGGCCCGGCCTCTTGAACGAGGCTAGCGGGCGCGCTTCCCGGCCCTAAGCACCTCGCGCGCCGCGTTGTAACCGGCCGTACCGCCGACCCCGCCACCGGGATGGGTGCCCGCCCCACACAGATAGAGATCGCGAATCGGCGTCCGGTATTGGGCGCATTCGGGCACTGGACGCATGAAGAACAGCTGGTCGAGCGCCATCTCCCCGTGCGACGCGCACCCTCCCGTGAGCCCGTATACCTCCTCGAGATCAGCCGGAGTCGTCACATGTCGATCGAGGATGGTGTCCGCGAAGCCCGGCGCGTACGTGGAAAGCGTCTCCACGACGCGATCGCCCAGCACCTCTCTTCGGCCCGCATCCCAGGACCCTTCCTTCAGGTCGTGGGGAGCGTACTGAACGTAGACGGACATCGCGTGCTGTCCCGTCGGAGCGAGGGTCGGGTCGGTCACCGAGGGGATGACCGCCTCGAGATAGGGGGATCGGGAGAGCCCTCCGTACTTGGCGTCGTCGTACGCCCGCTCCAGATAGTCGAGGCTGGGGCTGATGCGGATGAGACCCTCGAGGAGCTCCGGGTGCCCCTCCGTTCCGTCGAACCGGGGGAGCTCCGCCAGCGCCAGATGGACCTTCGCGAACGCCCCGCGAGTCCGAACGTTGCGCACCCTTCTGACGAACTCGGGATCCAGCTCCGTCGGCTCGACGAGTCCGAGGAAGGTGCGCTTGGGATCGACGTTGGACACGACCCGAGCGGCGGCGATCTCTTCGCCATCGCTCAAAGCGACGGCGCTGACCTTTCCCTTCTCGGTGAGGATCCGTTCGACCTCGACGCCTGTCCGGATGCGAGCTCCGCTGGCACGTGCGGCGCTCGCCAGCGCTTCGGTCAAACGGCCCATCCCGCCTGTGACGAGCGCGGTCGGACGCACCACCTCGGCAGCCGGCGACAGACCGCTGAGCAGCAGGTAGGCCGTACCGGCCGACCGCGGGCCCATGAACAGACCGTTCACGCCCATCGCAGCCAAAACACCCCTCAGCGGCTCTGACGCGAACCACTCGTCCAGCAGTTCGGCGGCCGACATCGGCAATACGCGCATGATCTCGGCCATCTCCCGCCGCCCCAGAAGACGCAGGCGCAGGCCCAGCTCCAAGTAGGCGAGAAGGTCGCGCGAGGCCGCCGGTGGAAGCTCGGGAGGCGTCGCCTCCGCCACGTGTCTCAGAAACCGGACCGCCGGAGCCATCTCGGCCCCGAAACGTGACCATCGCGCCGCATCGTTCGGGGAATGACGTCGAATCTCTTCCGTCGTCCTCTCCGGATCGCGCCAAATGGCTAGGCGCTCACCGCCGAGAACGGGTGCGAGGACCGCGAGCTCCGGACGCCGAACCTGCAGGCCGTGACGGCCGAGCCCGAGGTCGCGGACCACGCGTCGATCCAGCTGCCCGAGCCGGTGGGCACAGCTATCGAAGCGAAAGCCGGAGATGAGCTCCTCCGTAACGGCCGCACCTCCGACAACCTCGCGGCGCTCCAGAACGAGGATGCTGAGGCCGGCCCTCGCCAGGTAGGCGGCGCACACCAATCCGTTGTGGCCGGCTCCGACGAGCACGGCGTCGTAGCGCTCGCTCACGGCCGGTGCTCTTTCAGGATCTGCTCGGCGGCCAGCCGGCCGGGGGCACCGCATACACCGCCGCCGGGATGGGTGCCCGAGCCACATTGGTATAGGTTCGCGAGCGGTGTGCGGTAGTTCGCCCATGCAGACGTCGGGCGCAGGAAGAACAGCTGATGCAGGGAGAGCTCGCCGTGGAAGATGTTGCCTTCGGTGAGACCGAACGTCTCCTCCATGTCCGCCGGCGTAAGGACCTGTCGGTGGATAATGGCACCTCGGACATTGGGCGCGAAACGACAGAGGGTGTCGATGACCGCATCGCCGAACGCCTCTCGCTTCTCGTCGTTCCAACCGCCTTTCAACGCATATGGAGCTTACTGCACGAAGATCGACATCTCGTGCTTGCCCGGCGGCGCCATGACCGGGTCGATCAGAGAGGGAATGATGATGTCCATGTAGGGTCGACGCGAAAACTCACCGTACTTGGCGTCGTCGTACGCCCGCTCCAAGTACTCGACGCTGGGGCTGATCGACATGGCGCCGCGAAGGTGGGGCCCGACGCCTGGCAGCGCCGTGAAACTCGGAAGCTCGGTCAGCGCGAGGTTCACCTTGCCCGAGGATCCCCGGATCCGAAAACGCCGGATCGAATCGACGAACTCGGTCGGCAGCTCATCGGGGTCGAGCAGCGCCAGGAAGGTCCGCTTGGGATCCAGACCGGAGACGACGAGGCGCGCCCTGATCTCCTCACCGCTCTCCAGGGCAACGCCGACCGCCCTGCCATCCTCGTTGAGGATCCTCTCGACCGGGGCTTCCGTCCTGATCTCCGCCCCCAGGCGTCGTGCCGCGGACGCGATCGCCTCGCTCACGGCACCGGTCCCGCCACGCGCGAATCCCCAGGCGCGGAAGGCACCGTCGATCTCGCCCATGTAGTGGTGGAGCAGCACGTACGCGGTACCCGGCGATCTCGGTCCGAGAAACGTGCCGATGATCCCGCTGGCCGCCATCGTGGCCTTCAGCGCTTCCGTCTCGAACCACTCGTCCAGGTAATCGGCCGAGCTCATGGTCATCAGCTTCACGAGAGCGCTGAGCTTCTCGCTGCCCAAATCGCGAAAGTGGCGCCCCAGGCGAGCCATCTTGGCCAAGTTGCCTGGCCTCATGGATCCAGGATCCGGCGGCGCCATGCCGAGGATCGGTTTCACGGCCATCGCGAGCTGAAGCATCAGCTTGCCGAACTCGTCGTACGCCTCCGCGTCGCGCGGAGAATGCCGGTAGAGCTCCCGCCGAGTTTGGTCGTGGTCGGCCCAACGGACCAGATAATCGTCGTTCGGAAGCGGCGTAAATGTGCTCTCGAGCGGCAGGATCTCGAGGCCGTGCCGGGCAAGCTCCAGGTCCTGTATGATCTCGGGCCTGAGGAGACTCACCACGTAGGAGCACACGGAGTAATGGAACCCGGGGTAGATCTCCTCTGTCACCGCAGCACCGCCCAGCACCGGCCGTCTTTCCAGGACGAGGACATCGAGCCCGGCCCGCGCCAGGTAGGCGGCGTTGACGAGGCCGTTGTGCCCGCCCCCGACGATCACGGCGTCGTACTCCCTGCGTTTCACGTGGCGGTCTCCACCGCCCGCTTGCGCGGCGGGTCGTAGAAGGGCTTCCTCACGACCCTCGCCTCGGCCCGCTTTCTCCGATGTTCGACGGTGACCTCCATCTCCAACCGGGTACCCGGGCTTGCCCACCCTGACCGGAGATGTGCCAGGGCGATATACTGCTTGAGAACCGGAGACCAGCACCCGCTCGTCGCATATCCGACCTGCTCTGCCCCCGAGTATATCGGAACCGAGGTGCGCCAGGCGGTGGTCGGAAGTCCGGGCGGCAGCCCGACCTCCGCGTAGAGCCGCTCGACCGAATCCCACTCGATCTCCAGACCGTGGAACTGCCACTCCGGCCCTCTCTCCCTCTCTGCTGCGAGAGCCCGTCGGCCGACGAACGGACCTTTGTCGAACCTCACGGTCCAGCCCAAATCAAGCTCGAAGGGGGAGGACTTTCGCTCCTCGATCAGCGCCTTGTTCGCGGGGATGTAGTCGACGTCGATGAGAGGCAGACCGGCCTCGATCCTCGCCACGTCCAGGGCCAGCATGCCCGCCGGTATCAGGCCGTACGCGGCTCCGGCCTGCACGATACCATCCCAAAGAGGCACGGCCTTGGCCGCTTCGACCCAGATCTCGAACCCGAGGTCGCCCGTGTATCCGGTACGCGAGATCGTGGCGGGAATGCCGGCCACGCGGGCGTGCGTGAGCCTGAAGAAGCCCAGCTCGTTCAACGAAACATCCGAGACCTGTTGGAGGATCTCGCGGGAAGCAGGTCCTTGGAGCGCGAGCGCCGCCAGCCCCTGCGTGATGTCCCCGATCGTGACATCGAGACCGGTGGAGACATCCTGCAGCCAACGCAGGTTCGGCTCCGCCGCCGTGAGGCGAAAGGCATCCGCGTCCAGACGTGACAGCGTTCCGTCGTCGATGACCTTGCCCGCCTGATCGCACCAGGGGGTGTACAGCACCTGGTGCAGCGCGCAGCGGGTGACGTCGCGGGGGATCAGGCGGTTGAGGAAGCGCTCCGCATCGGGCCCGGTCACATGGTACTTGTACAGGGGCGAGACGTCGATCAGCGCGGCAGCGGTGCGGATCGCGAAATATTCGCGATCGTGAAGGAGCTCGTACGATCCGGCGACGATGTAGCCGGCCCAGCGGCGCCAGTTTTGCGCCTGGCAGAGGGCTGCGGTCCTGGGGTGGAACGGCGTGCCTCTGAGCACCGAACGTCTCCTCTCTCTCGACGCAGCGGAGCCGACCGGTATCAGATGGCAGCCCTATCGTCGGGAAGCAAGGGGCCGCGGATGCGCATCGAGCTGCTCGGCACGAGCGGCGGCGCATCGAAGACTCCGTGCTTGCCGGGCCTTGCGAGCGCGGAGCATACTGGGCCCGTTCCTTCACACGTTCACCGAATCGAGGAAGCCGTGGCCGGTTACGCGCGCGTGCGAGCCTTGCTCGATGCGGAGCGCCCCGTGCTACTCGACGGAGCCCTCGGCAGCGAACTCGTGCGCCGCGGTGTGCGCTGGCGATGGCACGGCCTTCGTACCGATCCGCAGGAGGTCGCATCGCTCCACCTCGAGTATATCGACGCCGGGGCCGACGTCATTCGCACCAACACGTCGCAGCTGAACCACCGCCTCTACCTGAACGTCTTTCGCAGCCTGGACCACATGCGACATATCGGAGCGCCGGGGCTGGAGACACGCGCCCATGAGCTCACGCTGCGGGCGGTCGACCTCGCTCGTCAGGCACGCGACACGGCCGGACGGGACGTGGCCATAGCCGGCGCGATGGCGCCCCTGGAGCACCCGTACCGGCCGGACCTGGCCCCGGACCCGGCTGCGGCCCGCCCGGAGCACTGGCAAATCGCCTCCTGGCTCAAGCAGGGCGGCGTGGATTTCCTTCTCCTGGAGTCCATGAATACGGTCGGCGAGGCACGAGCGGCGGCCGAGGCCGCTCTCAGCTCAGGACTTCCCGTATGGGCCAGTTTCGTGATCGGCCCAGAGGGCACGGTGCTCGGGGGAGACGACCTGGGAGAGTGCGCCCGGGCCATGCAGGCCCTCGGTGTCAAGGCCGTGCTGGTGAACTGCGCGCCGCCTGAAGATATCGGCCCGGCTGTGGAAAGGCTGGCCGCCCAGACGGATCTGCCGGTAGGCGCGTTCGCCCACATCGGCAAGTTCGACCCCCCTTCCTGGAAGTTCGAGTTTCACCCGCAGTTCACCGCGACCGACACTTGGCCGCCTGACCGCTACGCCGAGGCCGCCGCTGGTTGGCGAGACAACGGAGCTCGCATCTTGGGCGGATGCTGCGGCACGGGGCCCTCGCACATCGCCGCTCTGCGCGCCGCGCTCGGACCCTCGGTTGGGCCGACGGAGGCGGGCGAATGAGCTACGACGCGATCCGCTCCCGAATCGACGGCGACGACGTGATCATCCTGGACGGTGCCATCGGGACCGAGATTCTCCGGCGAAACCTCTCTTGGGCCGACCATCGCCTGAAGGACGAGCCTGACGCGATCCGCGACCTTCATGCGGACTACATCCGCGCCGGGGCCCACGTGCTCACGACGAACAGCTTCCAGCTGGCCCGTCGAAGCTTCCTCGGACATTTCCGCGACGAGGCCCACATGCGGCACATCGGTTCGTCCGGCCTCCAAGACCGGGCCAGCGAGCTGCTGGCTGCCTCGGTGAAGCTGGCGCAGGAGGCGCGCGCCAGCGTGGCTGCGGCGCGGTCCGTGGCGATCGCCGGCGCCGTCACGACGCTAGAATGGTGCTTTCGTCCGGACCTGGCTCCCTCTGAAGCGCAGATGCGGGGAGAGTACCGTGAGATCATGGAGGTGCTCGCGGACGCCGGGGCAGACCTGATCCTCCTCGAGACAGTGAACAGCATACGGGAGGCCTCCGTCGGCCTGGCTGCGGCCAAGCGGGCAGGGCTTCCCTGCTGGGTCAGTTTCGTCTGCGACGAGGCAGGCAAGCTGTTCACCGGGGAAACGATGGCTCAGGCGGAGGAGGCCCTCGCGCCGCTCGACCCGGACGCCATAATGGTCAACTGTGCTCCGCCGGACGATACCACGGCGGGTCTGCGCGAGCTGCTCGAGAGCCGGAGCGGGCCTTGTGGCCTCTATCCGCACATCGGCCGTTTCGATCCGCCTGAATGGCTGTTCACCGACGAGTATCCGCCAGCGCGCTACCTGGAGGAGGCGGAAAGGTGGGCCGAGATGGGGGCTCGGATCATCGGCGGATGTTGCGGCACCACCCCCGAGCACATCCAGGCGATCGCGCGCCATCTGGGTAGCGGAGCAACATAGACCGGCTGTCTGGAGAGCGCCGCTCCGGGCCGCTGGCCAGAAGCGAGGAGTTCCACGTGGAGGAAGCCACGCGCATGCGCCGGGGCGACCGGGCGATGGATGACGGCTGGATCCGTGCGTTTCTCGCGACCGCACCGGTCGGCGTCGTAGCGACGGTGGAGGATGGACAGCCGTTCCTGAACTCCAACCTCTTCGCGTACGACGAATCGCGTCACGCCATCTACGTGCACACCGCTCGAGCCGGACGAACGCGGGACAACATCACGGCGGACGAGCGAGTCGCCTTCACGGCGTTCGAGATGGGCCGGCTGTTGCCCGCCGATGAGGCGCTCGAGTTCAGCGTCGAATACGCCGGCGTCGTGGCCTTCGGGAGGGCCACGGTCGTCGCCGACCCGGAAGAGGCGGAAGAGGCCCTCCAGCTCCTGCTCGACAAGTACGCCCCGCAGCTGAGGCCCGGCCGCGACTATCGACCGATCACCCCCGATGAGCTGCGGCGGACCACCGTCATGCGGATCGACGTCTCGGAATGGAGCGGAAAGCGGAAGGAAGCGGAGCCCGACTTCCCGGGTGCTTTCCGCTATCGCGCAAGAGCATCGGGAGGGTCGTGAGCCCGGTGCGGTCCTCCTATTTCTTCTTCTTCCGCCGAGCGTGCAGCTGGCGCCGCTTCTTGCGGCCCATCTTTCGACGCCCGGACTTCTTCAGCTTCGGCCTTTTTCGAGCCAAGGAATCCCCTTCGATCGTTGCATCGCCTCATATCGGCGCACTCTGCGACCCCACGAACTAGCGGGTTCAGGGGTCTGGCGTCAACTGATCATGCTGGCACGCCCGCTGGAGATCGCGCCTGCTAAAGGACGTCCCGACGTCCCGGCCGGGTCAGTCTGGCTGCAATGGCGGATGAGCTGCACGTTGTCGGATCAACCTCGGACAGGAGACACCAGGAGGCACAATGAAGCATAGGCTCCCTTGGACCGTGACGGTCGGCGCGGTCATCGCCATGGCCGGTTGCACGGAACCCGCGTCTCGATCGGATTCCGACACATACCACGAGGGCGGAACGGTCGTCGACGCCGAGGCGCTAGCGGCCGTGGGTAACGGCGACAACTGGCTCGCCTACGGTAGGAACTACAGCGAGCACCGCTACAGCCCGCTCGTGCAGGTAAACGACGCCAACGTCTCAGAGCTCGGCGTCGCCTGGTACGTCGATCTCCCCGAGGACCGCTCGCTCGTCGGCACGCCACTCGTGGTCGACGGCGTCCTCTACTACGAGGGCAGCTACAGCGTCCTCCGCGCCGTGGACGCGAACACCGGGGACCTCCTGTGGGAGTACGATCCGCAGGTGATCGAGACCTCCGGCGACCGTATGCGCATGCTGTGGGACTACAGCCGCGGGATCGCTTTCTGGAAGGGCGCCGTCTACCAGGCGACGGCCGACGGGCGCCTGATCGCGGTCGACGCGCGCACCGGAACCGAGCTGTGGAGCCGAATGACCGTGGACCCGGACCTCCCGCTCATGATCACCGGCGCCCCGAGGGTCTTCAAGGACAAGGTGATCATCGGGAACGGCGGGACGGAATTCGGGCCGATCCGCGGCTACGTGACCGCCTACGACGCGGCCAGCGGGGAGCAGGTCTGGCGCTGGTACACCGTGCCCGGCAACCCGGCGGACGGCTTCGAGAACGAGGCGATGGCGATGGCCGCCGAGACGTGGACGGGAGAGTGGTGGAAGTACGGCGGCGGGGGGACGGTGTGGAACGGGATCACCTACGACCCGGAGCTGGACCTCGTCTACATCGGTACCGGAAACGGCGCGCCGTGGAACCCGAAGATCCGGAGCCCCGAAGGCGGCGACAACCTCTTCCTCTGCGCCATCGTCGCCCTGGACGCCGACACGGGCGAGTATCGCTGGCACTACCAGACCACGCCCGCCGAAGCCTGGGACTACAACTCAAACATGGACATCGTCCTCGCCGACTTCACGATCGACGGACGGGAGGTCAAGGCGCTGCTCCACGCACCCAAGAACGGCTTCTTCTACGTGATCGACCGGGAGACCGGCCGGCTCATCTCCGCCGAACCCTTTGCCCGCACCACGTGGGCAACGGAGATCGATCTCGAGACCGGCCGGCCGGTCGAGGGCGCGGATGTGCGCTACGAGGACGGGGAATCGGAGGTGTACCCCAGCGCGTGGGGAGCCCACAGCTGGCACGCGATGTCGTTCAACCCGGGGACGGGCCTCGTCTACCTGCCGACGATGGATATCGGGGCGATCTACACGGATGAAGGCGTGAACGTGAAAACCTGGGAGTCGCCCGACTGGTCGTTTTCGGGAACGGGGGTCGGCGTGGCGATCGGCGAGGGTGTCCCTTCCACGAGCGCGCTGAAGGCGTGGGACCCGGTAGCACAGCGCGCCGTCTGGGAGGTGCCGCTGCCGGGGGTGTGGAACGCCGGCACCCTCACGACGGCTGGGAACCTGGTCTTCCAAGGGCGGGCAACCGGGGAGCTCGTAGCCTACCGGGCAGACACCGGCGAGACCGTCTGGAGCTTCGATCTCGGCTCCGGCATCTCGGCTCCGCCCATTACTTATGCCGTCGACGGCACCCAGTATGTCGCGCTCCTGGTCGGCTGGGGCGGGGGGATGGCCGGGCTCGGCGGGCCCGGGGTGGCCGAGCACGGCTGGTCGTACAAGGTGCATCCGCGCCGGCTGGTCGCCTTCGCGCTAAGTGGCGGGGTGGATCTGCCGCCGTCACCACCTCCGGTCGTCCCCCAGCCGATCGAAGCGCCCGACTTCGTCGTCGATCCCGCGCTGGCGGAGGCGGGTGAAGCGACCTTCTCGGGCAAGTGTGCGCTCTGCCACGGGTTCGGAGCCGTGTCGGGCGGAATGGCTCCCGACCTCCGGGCATCGGCCGTCGTGCTCTCGGGCGAAGCGTTCGTCGGCGTGGTGCTAGGCGGCGGCCGAAGGGAGTTCGGCATGCCGCAGTTCAGCGATCTCTCCGAGATCGAGGCGGGCACTCTCCAGCACTACATCCGCGCCCAAGCGGAGAGCGCGCTATAAGAGAAGGAGAGCGTCCTGCAGGAGGAGTAGTCGGTCCCGCAGGTGCGAGAAGGTCGCACGGGCCAAACCTCCGGCGGCTGGTTCAGTCCGGGGCGGGTACCGCCGGCCCGCCGTAGTTGCCCTGGTTCAGGCACTGTAAACGATTGCGCAGAGAGCTGAGCAGCGAGACGCTCGCGATGACGCTGAGCGCTCGGCCGTGAGACTCACCCGGCTGGTCGAGACCTGGCAACGACTGACCGAGACGGGAGGTCGTAAGGCCAAGATCGACGTTCTGGCCGAGGTCATCGGCGATATGGACCCGGACGAAGTCCGGATCGGGGTGAAATACCTGTCGGGAGA
>JARRMU010000082.1:0-10182 GCA_037385645.1 Gemmatimonadales bacterium | reverse complement strand
AAGGTGGACATCGCCAAGCCGGAGATCCCGGCGGCGGCCGAGGAGCCAATGATCCTCGAGTTCAACCTCTCCGAGTTCCCGATCATGCAGGTCAACGTGTCGGGCGAGTACAGCCTGCGCCGGCTGAAGGAAGTGGCCGAGGACCTGCAGGACCGGATCGAGCTCATTCCCTCCGTGCTCGAGGTCACGCTCTCGGGCGGCCTGGAGCGCGAGGTCCAGGTCAACGTGGACCTGGCCAAGCTCCAGTTCTACGACCTTGCGTTCGACGATGTGATCGACGTGATCCGCGAGGAGAACCTGACCATCCCCGGCGGCACGATCGACGTGGGGGAGCGCGAGTACCTCGTCCGCGTGCCCGGTGAGTTCAAGGACACCCGCCTGATCGAGGACATCGTCGTCTGGTCGCCGGGCGACCGGCCCGTCTACGTGCGCGACGTCGCCGAGGTGGAATTCGGGTTCAAGGAGCGCGACAGCTTCGCCCGCCTGGACGGCAATCCCGTCGTCACGCTGGGGATCATCAAGCGCACGGGCGAGAACATCATCGAGACCTCGGACGCCGTGAAGCACGCGATTGAGGACGCCGAGGCCGGCTTTCCCGCGACGACGGTCGTAAAGATCACCTCCGATCAGTCCGAGGAGATCCGGAAGATGGTCTCGAACCTCGAGAACAACATCATCTCCGGGCTCATCCTGGTGGTCGCGGTTCTTCTCTTCTTTCTCGGCGTCGCCAACGCGTCCTTCGTCGGGATCGCCATCCCGCTCTCGATGCTGCTCTCCTTCAGCATCATGCAGCTGATCGGCTTCTCGATGAACATGGTCGTGCTGTTCAGTCTCATCCTCGCGCTCGGGATGCTGGTCGACAACGCGATCGTGGTGGTGGAGAACACCTACCGCTTCATGGAGCGGGGCCACGATCGAAAGAAGGCTGCGAAGTACGGCACGGCCGAGGTCGCGATGCCGGTCATCGCCGCCACGGCGACGACCCTGGCCGCCTTCGCGCCGATGGCGTTCTGGCCGGGCATCATCGGGGAGTTCATGAAGTTCCTCCCGCTCACCCTGATCATCACGCTGAGCGCGTCGCTGTTCGTGGCGCTCGTCGTCAACCCGACGATCTGCTCGCTCTTCATGCAGCTGGATGGAGAGAAGGCACTCGGCCTCACGCCGGTCGCCAAGTGGACGCTGATCGGCGCGGCCGTGGTCGCGTTCCTGATCGCGCTCGCCGCCAACGCCCTGGCAGCCGTCCTGCTGACGCTGACGGCCGGCCTGCTCTGGGCTTTGCACCGGTGGGCCCTGCGCCCGATCGGACACTGGTTCCAGGCGACCGCTCTGCCGGCCGTCCTCCGCCGCTACGAGGTCCTGCTGCGCTGGTCGCTGGGACATCGCGGTCGGGTCATGGCCGGCATGGCCGGCGTGCTGATCGGCTCGCTCCTGCTGTTCGGCGCGTTCAACGCCGGCATCGAGTTCTTCCCCGAGGACATCCCGCCCGAGACGGTCTACGTGCAGGTGGAGATGCCGCCGGGCACGCGCGCCGAGGCCACCGATGCGGTCGTGAAGCGAGTGGAGCGCGAGCTCGATGCGCTCCCGGTCACA
Organism: Gemmatimonadales bacterium; assembly: GCA_037385645.1. GTDB lineage: Bacteria > Gemmatimonadota > Gemmatimonadetes > Palauibacterales > Palauibacteraceae. The sequence goes on along the minus strand of JARRMU010000082.1, from coordinate 8,592 downwards.
GGCGACTTCGAGTCCGTCGTGTCGACGGTCGGCTCCAGCGGGAACCGGGGCGGAGGATCGAACGAGGGCACAATCGCCGTGAACTTCGTCGACTTCGAGGTTCGCGAGCACGACTCGTTCGAGTCGCTTGAGCTGATGCGGAACACGGTGGGGCAGGGGGTAGCCGGGGCCGAGATCACGGTCGAAAAGCCCCAGAACGGACCTCAGTCGGGTCCGCCGGTCAACATAGAGATCTCCGGCGAGGACGATGTCCTGCTCGAAAAGCTGGCCGATGAGGCGTACCGGCTCCTCGCCAATGCTCCCGTCGCCCGCAAGCTGGAGGGGTTGGAGAGCGACCTGGCGGATGCGCGGCCCGAGCTGAGGATCGATGTGGACCGGGAGCGGGCCGCCCTTTTCGGCCTCAGTACCGCCGAGGTCGGAGCCACCGTGCGGAGCGCGATCAACGGCACGGAGGTCTCCGAGTTCCGGTACGGTGAGGAGGAGTATGACATCGTCGTTCGCCTGGCGGAGCGCTACCGCTCCAACCTGGACGCGCTGGCCGACCTGACCGTGGTCACCGATGACGGCGGTCAGGTGCCGCTCTCATCCGTGGCGAGCTGGCGGGTCGAGGAGAGCTACAGCGGCGTCAACCGGAAGGATCTGGAGCGCGTCGCCACGATCTCGGCCGATGTGCGCTCGACCTACAACGCGAACGCCGTGATCGCCGAGGTTCGGGCGGAGCTCGCTGGCTTCGAGAGCTCGCTGCCGCCCGGATACGCGATCAGCTACACGGGGCAGCAGGAGGATCAGCAGGAATCACAGGCGTTCCTGTTCGGTGCCTTTCTCATGGCGCTGATGCTGATCGCTCTCATCCTGGTGTCGCAGTTCGACTCCGTCTTCCGGCCGGCTATCATCCTCAGCTCGGTGCTCCTTTCGACAGTCGGCGTCCTGCTCGGCCTGCTGGTCTTCCGCATGCCGTTCGGGGTGATTATGAGCGGGGTCGGCGTGATCAGCCTCGCCGGCGTCGTCGTGAACAACGCGATCGTTCTCGTCGACTACATCGGGATCCTGAGAAAACGCGACGGACTCGGGGAGCAAGAGTCGCTCGTCGTCGGCGGCCTCACCCGTTTCCGGCCGGTGATGCTGACGGCGATCACGACCGTCATGGGCCTCACGCCGCTGGCGATCGGCCTCAACTTCGACTTCGAGGGGCTGTTCACGCGGCTGAGCCCCAACATCTTCTGGGGCGGCGAGCAGGCGGCCTGGTGGGGCCCGATGGCGATCGCGGTGATCGCGGGGCTCACCTTCGCCACCTTCCTCACGCTGGTGATGGTCCCCGTCATGCACTCGCTCACCGACGAACTGACGGCCTTCCTACGTCGCAACATGCGCCGGCAGCAGGTCGAGCCTGGCGAAGCCGACACGGCCGCGGCGAGTTCTCCAGAGCCGGAATCCAGACCGAAACCGGAGCTGGCCACCGCGTAGCGTCGGCGCATGTGTTCTTCGCCGCGCTTGTTCCCGCTTGTGTGGGGCCGCGGAGCAGCTGCGGCTCCATAGCGGCGCTAGTCGGGCACGGGCAGTCCGCTCGGGACCCGATCGGGGATCTCGGATCCGAATTCGACGATTCTCGCCGATGTCAGCGAGCCGAGGAAGGCTACCAGATCGGCGGTCTGATCGTCGCGTAGAGAGACCGGCTCGGCCTCCAGGGGGTCGATGACGGCCAGAATTTCCTCCATCTGGTCTGCCTGGTAGAGCGCGGCGAATCCAGGCGCCAGCTGGCCCGGATCGTACGCGCGGGCCGAGCTCACGCAGTCCAGCTCGTGCCGCACGGCCGCCTCGAGGTCGGTGATCGCACCGTCGTGGAACCAGGGTCCGCTTACGGCGACGTTCCGCAGCGGTGGCGTGCGAAACTGGAACCTGTCGGCTGGGCGCCCCGTCTCACGTCCCCGACCGAAGTCGAACAGACCTCCCGAGCCATCGCCCTTTCCGGGTCCCAGCTGTGGGATGGCCCGGTTGTGGAACTCGAAGTCGGACAACAACGGGCCGCCGTGACAGCCTGCGCAGCCGGCTTCTCCAAAGAAGAGGATCGCACCACGCTTCTCCTGCTCGCTCAGCGCGAGCCGGTCCCCGTCGAGGTAGCGGTCGAAGCGTGAGTCGAGCGCGGAGAAGGCGTCCGTCTGAAAAGCGGCCAGGGCATTGGCCGCGTGTGCGAAGGTAAAATCGCCGACGGATTCGGCCTCCGGATGGGCGGCCCGCAGGCGATCGACGTACTCGGGAATGGCCACGATCCGGGCGATGAGGTCCGACCAGATCCCGCGCAGATCGTCGTCCGCCCGTTGGGCCAGCTCGTTCCCGGCATCTCCCCGGCGTCCCCGCATCTCACTCCTGTCCGTCGCCGGGAACATGTTCACCGCGGCGAGCGCATCGCTCACGCCGGGAAGCAGATCTTGCCCGGCCGGGGTGGTCAACGATCCGTCGGCGTGACGCTGGACTCGTCCGTCGAAGAACTGCACGTCGACCAGGTTTCGGTTGAAGATGACGGGAGCGTTGCGCGCGATGATGTCCGCATCGTTCGGTTGCCGGGCGGGTCCGAGTCCGGTGCCGCCCTGCCCGATCGAGAGGGAGATTCCGTCTCCGGTCGCGAAGAGCGGGGTGTGGCAGGTTCCGCACGAGATGTTGCGGTTGCCGCTCAGCTCCTTGTCGAAGAACAGGAGCCGGCCCAGCTCGACCTGGGCGCGGTTGGCAACGATGGGGGCCGCGGGGGAGAAGACGTTCGCGTCGGCTAGCAACGCGGACAGCCGGTCATCGAGCGGCGTCTCCTCGATCGAGACCACGCTGCGTTCGCAGCCGGCCAGAGTCACCGCCACCGCCAGCGAGACCGCAGCGATCCGACGTGCCGTAACTATCGAGCCCTCCCGGTCGCGCAATTCGGTCACTCCGGTGACAGGGTGGCGATCGCGGTGCGGAGGACACCCTCGCCGGCGGTGTCTGTCCACGCCAGAACGACCTCCCTCCCACGGAGGACCATCCGGGGGAAGCCGCTGGAGCGGCTGACGTCGGTCAGCGCGACGGTTTCGGCCCGGCTCGATGCCGCGTCGGGGCGGATCCGGCGGGCCATTACCCGAGCTCCCGCCTCCGCGCTCTCCAGCCAGAGGAGGAGCGCGGATCCGTCCGGCAGGAGCGCCACGTCCACCCGGCCGAGCGGCGTGCCTTCGTCCACCCGCAGGGCCTCCCCGAAGCTCGCTCCGGCATCTTCCGAGAAGGCCACGAAGACACGTGGCTCCTCGTTGGCGGCTGTGTACCAGGCCACCGCCAGTCGATCGCCCGCGGCCGAGACGGCCGGACCGTTGACGGGACAGGCCGGGATGTGCCAGTCGTCCTCATGTAGGACCGAAGGCGCCGTCCAGCGTCCGTCCAGATGTCGCAGCACCGAGATATCCCTGATCTCGGCCTCCGATCGGTCGCGGTAAACGACGATCGGGCCGGCCGAGGTGAGAGCCGCCGCCGTCTGGCAGCAGTCGCAGGTGCGATCGTCGAGAAGGACTTCTGCTCGGATCTCGCCGGCTTTATCGATCTCGGCATAACGCAGGGACATGTCGGCGTCCGGCGGTTGCGTCTCGCCGTCCGCCGCCGTCCGCGCGAAGTCTCGACCGTCCAGCCAAACAGCCGCCAGCGATCCGTCGGGCGTTGGGAAGAGCGACACGAACCCGTGCTCCGTCAGCGTGCCGTCCAGATGAGGGATCAGGGGCGACGACCAGCTCTCTCCGCCGTCGCTCGAACGGGCGATCCGGACCCCGTAGGCGTACGTGTCGGGCCCCTCGCGCTGCAGCCAGTGCGCGGCGAGCGATCCGTCGGGCATCTCGATGACCGAGGGAAAATCTGCCCAGTTCACGAACAAATCGTCACCCGTCGCGATGGTGTGCGCCTCGGACCACGTGGAGCCGCTCAGACTCGCCATGCGCACGGCATGTCCCGAATCCTCGGGCTCCTGCCAGCTCAGCAGAATAGTGCCGTCCATGCCCGTTGACAGGTACGGGGTGACGCTCCCTGCCGCGGCGGGCGAAGGGAGCTCGCGGAGCTCGGAGAACACCGGGCCGAGGGAGTCGGCGGAGCCGGTCGAGACGCCTGATTCGAGGCGCTCTCCCCTCTCGGGAGCGCAGGCGAGGCAGACTATGGCCAGGGTGGTGGCCGTGGCCTCGGACAGCGGCGTCGGGATCGATGCTGAGACGGCTCGTCGTCGTAGAAGGCTCATGGCCGGAATCTCGCTGGGCCGGCGAAGCGGTGCAAAGTAGTCGCGTGCCGTGTGAACGGGACGGGGCCTGAAGCCGGATGCGGCTGCCGGCCCGGGACTTGGTCCAGCTAGCTAGCGAGGGTGCTCTCCAGCTCGGAGATGGTCTTGAGTTGGCCTCCGTCTCCGAGTTCGGCTTCCTCCATCGGCCACGGCCCGGCGACCACGGCCTGGTCGCCTCCTTTGCCCTTCGCCGAGTAAAGCGCGATATCGGCGGCCTGTAGAAGGTCGTCTTCCGTCTTGGTCGAGGAGTTCGACACGGCGACGCCGATGCTCGTGGTGACGGGCAGCCCGAGCTCCGCAACTCGAGCGGCGATCGTCTGCCTAACCCGCTCGGCGAAGGCGAGCGCTCCGCGAACGTTCGCGCCGGGGAGAAGAGTCAGGAATTCGTCGCCACCGAAGCGCCCGCTCAGATCCGAGGCCCGCGTGGTCTCCTCCAGGGACCGGGCGACGGCGCACAGGACATCGTCCCCGGCTTGGTGCCCCTCGGTGTCGTTGATGGTCTTGAAGTGGTCGACGTCGAGCAGCACGATCGAGAACGACTGGCCCCGATGGGTCGCCGCGAACTCGCGGCTCAGGAACATCTGCAGCACGCGCCGGTTGGGCAGCCCGGTCAACGGGTCGGCGTAGGCCAGCTTGAGGGCTTCGGACGTCTGGTGCCGATGCGCATCCGATATGAGACCTGCACCCAGGCTCACGGCGATGAGGACCACAGTCACCGCGCCGACGATCCACCACGCGATGTCTCCGGCGGTCAGCAGGGAGAAACCCACTTCGAGGGTGGCAAAGAGGATCATCGCCGAGATCAGGACGAACGTCGCGCCCGGCCAGCCCTTGTAATAGGCGAACAGAAAGGCAGGCACGATCGCCAGGAGCCAGACGAGTGCCGAGTATTCGGCGGCCGAGTCGGGCCAGACAAAGCTGCCGACGACGGCCGCTCCGAGCGCCAGCCCACTGAGCACGAGCGCCTTCGGGGGCACATGAGCCGGCAAGTGGTCGATGTGCAGCGGGGTTGCATCCAATCTCGGACCGTCGATCACGTTGACTTCTGAGTCCGTCAGCTCGGCTTTCAATACCCGGGGCCGTATACCCACGCTTTTCATGTCCGATTTGAATCAGGGGCGCCATGCCCGTTTTGTGTCGTTCGGCTACGCTCTTCGCCTTCTACCCACCATCACACCCAAATGGCGGCACGAGTCGCCGTAATAGAGGGTTTTACTGTTAGTTACGTGTCCATGACGGCTTCTGGATCGACTTGTGAGCTCGCCATCGACAGCGGTAGCTTTGCACTTTCGGTGCCGGTACGGGTATGGTGGGCCCAACGCAGAAAACCGTGGGCCAACGAATCGCGATATGAGCGTGGCAAACCATGTCTGAAAAAAGATCCGGCAGGGCCCGAGGAGCCGGTTGGGCGGGTCTCGTGCTGGCCGGCGTAGCGGTGCTCGTCGTGGCATTCTCCGGCGGCTTCAGGGGGTCGGAGGGTGCGAAGGACCGCTCTGCCGATGCGCGGTGGCTCTCCATCGCGGCGTCCGACGCCGAGTTCTCCACGCTCGATGGCGGGACGGCGTCGCTCGTGGATCATCGCGGCCAGGTCGTGATCCTGAACCTGTGGGGCACCTGGTGCCCGCCCTGCCGGCGAGAGATCCCTGAGCTCGTCGAGCTTCAGGTGGAGCTGGAGAAGCGGGCCGCAACCGTCGTGAGCATCGCGGTGGATTCCGGCGCTGAGACGAGCATCCGAAGCTTCGCCTCCGAGTTCGGGATCGCGTATCCGATCTGGATCTCCAGTACCGATGAGGTCGTTCGGCACTTTCGGGCCATCGGCTTTCCGTTCACGCTGCTCATCGACCGCGACGGGGTGATACGCAAGCAGTACCTGGGGCCTCAGACTCAGGAGACGCTGTTGGCCGACGCCGAGGTCTGGATCGGTGACGGGAGTCCCACCGAGACCCCGAAGTACACCGAGGCGTCCGAGGTCGGCTCGTAGTAGCGGTCCCCGAAGGCGTTCGGCACTACCGAGCCGTTGTAGCGGGCCGAGAAGAGGTTGTCGACACCCACGTACGGAAGCAGCTCCCAGCCCCCGAGTGGCGCCTTCGCAGACAGCCTCAGGCCGAACACCCCGTACGACCAGTTGAACGCCGTGTTCGCATCGTTGACGGGATAGGCGTCCACCCAGCGAAACCACCCTTCCGCCAGCCAAGTCGACCGCTCGTAGGAAAGCCCGAGATCAAGCTGCTGGATCGGGACGCCCGGCTCCCGGTTGCCCTCGAAGCCTCCCTCGATCGTCTCGAACTCGCCGAAGGTGAAGTTCTGATAGGTGTACGAGATCCGCGCATCGAGCCCCGTCAGGGCCGTCCAAACCGTCCATACCTCGATCCCTCGGCGCGTTACTTCGCCAGCGTTCCGGAAGAACACCTCCTCGCCCGGTCCCTGAAACGGCAGGATGGCGTCCTTCACCTCTGCCACGTAGAAGGCGACGTCGTAGCTGAGCCGAGGCTTGGCCGCGATCCCCTTGGCGCCGACCGAGAAACTCACCGTCGTCTCCGGATCCAGCAGGGGATTGAATCCCCCTTCTCCGCTCGGTTGGTTCGAGAGCTCGCTGGTGGTGGGCGTCTGGAAGGCCGTTGCGACGTTGGCGTAGAGGTTGAGCCCATCGTTGACCGCCACGTCCACGCCGACCATCGGACTGAAGTGCGTGAACGTACGCGCGCCGGAGTCGTCGCCGTCCTCGAGCAGGCGGTCGTCGACCTGGAAGTCGTAGAGGTCGAACCTGCCGCCCGCGGTGACCCTCACGGCGGTGCTCGGCGCCAGGGTCAGCGTGACGAACGGCCCCAGCGCCCCCACTGTCTCCCGCTGGTCGACCAGCAGCTCGCCCTCCTGGGCTTGACCCCCCTCCTCGTCCACGCCGAGGTTCTCGAATTCCTCGCGGTCGTCGCCCAGGTAGGAGAGGTCCGTGCCCGCGATCCAGGTGAGCGGCAGCTTCCCGATCCGCGTCGCTGCGGCGTAGCTGGCCCTCACTCCACCCGAGCCCCGGCCCAGCGAGATGATCCGGCCCGGGATCGGGTTCCACACGTCCCGCACCAGTCCCCAGACGGAGAGCTCGAGCTTGTCGATTGCCGCCGAGCCGCTCGAGTAGGCGAGACCGAACTGGCCCTGCTGGACGGACTTGCCGGCGCCCTGTCCGATGACGAAGGGGCGGACGAAGGTGGGTCGAAGGCGTGCGTCCTCCTCGTTCAGCGAGCTCGGGTTGTCGGCGAAGGGCATGGAGAAGTAGCTCCCGGTCACACGGAGCTCCGAGCGCTCCCCGAGCGACGTGCGCGTCGTAAGGTAAAAACGGGTGAAGTCCGCGTGGTTGTACTCGCGGAATCCGGTCCAGTTGTTGGCCTCGAAATCGGCCAGGTACCCGGTCGAGGCGGCCGTGCCGGAGAGCTTCAGACGTCCGGTCGCGAATCCGTAGTTGCCGAGGGCGACCTGGGCCTGGGCGCTGAGCGGCGTGGGCGCGAAGTCCTCGGTTCGGAAGCTGATGACGCCGCCGGCCGCGTTTCCGTACAGTGACGAAGCCGGGCCTCGGATGACCTCGGCCCGGCCCGCTGCCAGGAGATCCAGATTGCTGAGGACGGCCTGCCCGTCGGGCAGCGTGAGGGGAATACCGTCGGCGATGACCATGATGCCACGCACCCCGAATTGCGATCGGGCGCCGGCTCCCCGGACGATCAGGCGGTCGCCCAACGAGAGGTTCTGCCTGTTTTGCACGGTGACGCCGGGGATTCCGCGCAGAGCCTGGTCGAGCGAGAGCGCCCGCTCGGCACGCTGGATCTGCTGCTTTCGCACGATCGAGAGGGCATAGGGGGTCTGCGCCCACTCCTCCGTCGTTCGGGTCACGGTGACCCGAAGGTCCTCGAGCCTGACACCCGGCCGCACCTCGAGCGTATCGGAGCGGGAGGCGGAGTCTGCGGCGGCCTCCGCCTGTGCGGCGCCCAGCGGTGACGGAGCGAGGGCCGTACTCCCGATGGCCAGGGCGACGGTCGCCAGCGCAAAGGTCGCGCAGCAGGCGAAAGGCGAGCGCAGGCCTCCGGGCGCCGGCTGCCGGGTCGCGGCCTCGAGGCTGAAGGTCATGTCGCGGCTGCCCGCGAGGGGCGTCGTCAGACGACCGGCTCGAGGATGAGCTGGCCCCGGTAGAGGCGCGAGTACAGCCCGTCCCGCAGGAGTAGCTCATCGTGAGGGCCCTCCTCGACGACGTGGCCGCGATCGAGGACGAGGAGGCGGTCGGCCCGCTGCACGGTGCGCAGCCGGTGGGCGATGATCAGCGTCGTTCGGCCCTCCATGAG
>JARRMU010000081.1:0-10225 GCA_037385645.1 Gemmatimonadales bacterium | reverse complement strand
GAAAGATAGCCGTCTTACTCGCACTCGAGCTCTTGCGCCGACTGATCAAGCGCCTCTGACCTCCAGCCTGCGCGACCTCTTTCCTGACGCTCGCGCAGTATAAGCGGCCGAACGCTGCCAGGCTTTGCAACCCTACCGCCCTCCGTGCGCGTTGCCGCTCCCGGGTCATACCCGAGCCAACCGATCAGAAGATCCCGGCCTTTCGCTGTAGCCAGCGCACGTAGGCGACGATGGTGCCCACCTCGTCACGCGTGATCCCCTCGACCGGTGGCATGTCGCCGAACCCCCAGTGGTGGGCGCGAACACCTGTAAGGGGCGCCAGGTAGAACGCCGGGTCGGCGTGATGACCCGGGTGGTAGACCCGATGCACCAACGGCGGGCCCTTCTGGGTGCCGGTGGCAGCCTGCCCGTGACACTCCCGGCAGTAGGTCTCGAAGACGGCACGGCCGGCCAAGAGCGAGTCGGGCAACGAGGCGTCGGCGCTGAGCGCGACCATCGCCTCCGGCGTCATCCCGACCGCCTGCTGGCTCTCCTCCCTACAGGCGACGACCCCGAGCGCTCCGGCGATCGTCATCGCGACCGCACCGGCGAGGCCACGCGCTGATGAGGCCCGGGAGCGCGCCCGAGACTCAGCCGGCGTGGCAACGGTCGGATCTCGACCGGTCGGGGCGCCTGACGCGAGCAGCGCCAGGACACCCGTGGCCGCATATCGGCTCACGCGAAGAAACACTTCCTCTGCTCTCCCCGTTTCGTCTCTTGGAAGGCAGCCAACCTAGCCTCGATTCAGGCTCGCCGGGATGACCTCTCGTCCGCAGAACGGTAAGATCGGACTGCTTTAGGAAGCCAGGGACCCTTAAAGCCCTCACGCTAGACGCGATGAGAGAAGGCACATAAGTGACACGCTCACATCTGCTTGCGACCGCCTTGGTGGGAGCGGGCCTGAACCTCGTGCCGTCGCATCTAGCTGCGCGCGGCGAGGTTGCCGTCAATCGGTCCGTGGTCCTGCACCGCACCGGCCCAGCCGCGGTCGACACGATCGCCTTCGTGAACGTGAACGTCGTGCCGCTGGACCGCGAGGGCGTACTAAGGGATCAGAGCGTGCTTGTTCACGACGGCCGGATCGTCGACATGGGCCCGGCCGCCGCCACCCCGATCTCCGAGCGAGTGACCCGAATCGAGGGGAAGGGCCGCTATCTGATCCCTGGACTGTTCGACATGCACTCTCACCTCCTCTCGGATGACCGGATCGCGGACGACCACGCGGGGGCCGAGCTCGCGGTGATTCTCGCCAACGGCGTCACGAGCATACGGATTCCGATCGGCAAGCCCGAGCACCTGGAGTACCGAAGGCGGATCGAGGGCGGCGAGATGATCGGCCCTGCCCTGTACGTCGGAAGCCCGCAGATTGCGGGCCAGGCATTCGGGAGCGTGTTCAACGGCCGCGAGGTGAAGACGGCGGACCAGGCACGGCAAGCGGTTCGCGACTTTCACGCCGAGGGCTACGACTTCATCAAGCTGACCTTCTTCATCTCCGAGGAGGTTTACGACGCGGTGATCGCGGCTGCATCCGAGCTCGGGATCCCCGTGGTCGGGCACGTGGGACCTCAGGTGAGGCTGGCAAGGGCTCTCCAGGCCGGCCAGCAGATCGAGCACCTGGATCAGTATCTCGAGGCGATGTTGCCCGAAGACGCGCCCACTCGGAACAGCCTCTCGGGAATCGGCATCTGGCAGCGGCCGAACTGGGAGAGCCTGGATTACATCGATGAGTCGAAGATCGCCGATCTGGCACGAGCCACGGCGGAAGCAGGCGTGTGGAACACGCCGACCCTCGCCTTCCTGAACAGCTCCTTCGGAACCGGGCGAAGCGCCGACGAGCTCGCGGAGAGCCCGGACTACGCCTTCGTGTCAGCCGAGGTGCGGGAGGAGCTTCTGCGTGGGAGGGACGTCTTTTGGGCCAACCCGCCTCCGGAAGAGCGGCGACTTCGATACGTGGATCTGCGAAACCGGCTCACGAAGGCGCTCTACGAGGCCGGCGCGAGGCTGATGGCCGGATCGGACGCACCGGAGTGGCTGCTCTTGGGCGGATTCACGCTGCATCGGGAGCTGGAAAGCCTCGTCGAGGCCGGCCTCCCGCCGCATGCCGCTCTCGAAGCCGCCACCCGAAACCCCGCGGAATGGCTGGGCGTGCTCGAGGAGACGGGGACGATCGAGGTCGGCAAACGAGCGGACCTCGTCCTCCTGAGGGCGAACCCGCTGGAGAGCATCTCCAACACGAGACGGATCGAGGGGGTGATGGTCGGTGGGCAATGGCTCAGCCGCATCGCGCTCGACTTCCTGCTGGACCGGGGCGCCGCCGAGCTATCCCAGGCAGGGCTGCGTGACGCGCCGGAGGCCGACACCGAGTAAGAAGGCGCCGATCAGCCCTCCTCCTCGACCTCGCCTCCTTTCTCGCCCTCTTCGCCGGTTGCCTCGGCCCCTTCCCCCGCTTCATCGCCTCCGGCCGCGTCGGCTGCCGGGGTGGATCCGCGCAGCTCCTCATGCGCGATCTTCCCGCCCATATTCGCGGCCTGCAGCATGAACGCCGATACGGTCAACGCACCAAGCAGCGAGATCCCTTTGAACCAGCCGGGCATCGGGCGCCGACGAAAGCCGACGAGCCCGATTAGCGCCAAGACTCCCACCGCGTAAGCGGACCAGGCGGCCGACTCGGCAGCCTCCTCGTGCTCGTGAATCACCTCGTGGGAAACGTCGGCGTGCTCTTCAACGACTTCTTCGGCCTTCTCGCCGCTCAGGGACACCGGCCATGCCGCGACACCGGTTAGCACGAGAACGAACAGACCGACTCGGAGGCTTTCGTCCCGCTTGGTCGCGAGCGCGAAGATGAGCAGTCCCAGTCCGAAAACGGCTGCGAATACGGGCAGGTGATTCAATGCCAGGTGGGCCTGAACGGGGTTCATCGGCACGTCCTTTCGTCAGCTAGACTCTGAGGAACATCTGAAACGCCAGCATCGCCACGAGCGAGACGGTGATCGTGAAGGCCACGGCATCGCGTGAGGCGTCCTCGAGTGCTTCAGGCACGAGTTCGGCGAAGACCATCCAGATCATCGCCCCCGCCGCGAATCCGAGGCCTACCGGAAGGAACGGTACGAACGCGTGCACGAACATGAAGGCGGGCACGGCGAGGATCGGCTGAGGGAGGCTCGAAAAGATGCTCCAGGCCGCAGCCTTCCAGACCGGCGCCCCTCTCGGCACCATGACGAGACTGATCGCCAGTCCCTCCGGGATGTTGTGAACGGCAATCGCCGTGGTGATGAAGATCCCGAGCGCCTCTCCTCCGCCGAAGGCGACGCCCACGCCGATGCCCTCGGTGAAGGAGTGGAGCGTCATGATCGACACGACGAGCAGCGCCTTGCGAGCGTCGGCCCCTTTCAGGTTGCCCATCACGAGGCCGGGCCGCGCCTCGATGGCGCGCTGGCTCAAGGCGATGAAGGCAAGTCCGAGCATGACGCCGATCAGCGTGCGCCCGATGGCGTAATCGAACCCCTCGTAGATGAGGCCGGCGCTGGCAGCCCCCATCAGGCCGGCCGCGATCGCGTTGGCCAGCCCCAACCACGTGCGGGACATCTGCCGGAAGAACAGGAACGGAAGCGCTCCGAGACCGGTGGCCAGCGCCGTCAGCAGCGCGAACCAGAAAACCGTGTGGAGGCTCACGGCATGGCCTCAAGACGGCCGATCGTCACGCACGCCGTCAGTCGAGCATCTGGCGCAGGACCGTTTGCAGGATGCCCCCGTTCCTGTAGTACTCCACCTCCATGGCGGTGTCGAGCCGCACGGTGACATCGAACCCGACCTCGCCTCCTTCAGAGGAACGGGCCGTGACGCGGACCTGCCCTCCGGGCTCGAGGCCGGTAGAGATGCCCTCGATGTCGAAGAGTTCCCTGCCGTTCAGGCCCAGGGCCCCGGCGCCCTCGTTTCGAAGGAACTGCAGCGGCAAGACGCCCATGCCGATGAGGTTGGAGCGGTGGATGCGCTCGTAGCCTTCGGCAATCACCGCTCGGACGCCCAGCAGACTGGGCCCCTTCGCGGCCCAGTCCCGCGAGGATCCGGTGCCGTACTCCTTCCCTGCGAGCACGATGAGCGGCACGCCGTCTTCCGCGTAACGCATCGCCGCATCATAAATCGAAACCTGCTCGCCGTCCGGCAGGTGCACGGTATAGCCGCCCTCGACACCCGGCACGAGGAGATTGCGCAAGCGGATGTTGGCGAACGTACCGCGCATCATCACCTCGTGGTTCCCGCGGCGAGAGCCGTAGGAGTTGAACTCCGCCGGCCCGATCCCGTGCTCGATCAGGTAGCGGCCGGCCGGCGAGTCCTCAGCGATCGATCCGGCCGGCGAGATGTGATCCGTCGTCACCGAATTGCCCAGCAGGGCGAGCACCCGCGCTCCCGCGATGTCGCCCGGTTCCTCGGGGGCGGGCCGCATGCCGACGAAGAAGGGCGGCTGCCGGACGTAGGTCGAAAGGCTGTCCCAGGCGAAGCGGTCCCCGTGCGGCACGGGAAGGGCCCGCCAATTCTCATCGCCGCTGTAGACGTCGGCGTACTGCTCCTCGAACATCTCCGTCTTCAGGGCGCGGCGAATGGTGTCTCGGATCTCCTCCTGCCTCGGCCAGATCTCGCGGAGGTAGACCGGCGCACCGTCGGAGCCCTCCCCGATCGGCTCGTTGTACAGGTCGATGTCCATGCGGCCCGCCAGAGCGTAAGCCACGACGAGGGGCGGCGACGCCAGGTAGTTGGCTCGGGTATCCGGGTTGATGCGCCCCTCGAAGTTCCTGTTCCCGCTGAGCACCGAGCAGGCGACTATGTTGTGCTCGCGGATCGCCTCCGAGATCGGGCCCGGCAGGGGGCCGCTGTTGCCGATGCAGGTGGTGCATCCGTAGCCCACGAGATTGAACCCGAGTGCCTCCAGGGCCGGCATCAGGCCAGCTTCCTCCAAGTACTCGGTCACAACCTTCGACCCGGGAGCGAGGCTGGTCTTCACCCACGCCTTCCGACGCAGCCCTCGCTGGACCGCGTTTCGGGCCAGCAATCCAGCGCCCACCATGACCGAGGGGTTGGATGTGTTCGTGCAGCTCGTGATCGCTGCGATCACGACGGAGCCGTGCCGGAGCTCGAACTCACCGCCCGGTCCTTCACTGGCTTCTGCCGGTTCCCAGCGTCCGATCACCGGAAGCCCCCGGCCCGGCCCGCCATCGCCGGCTGGCGTCCCGTTGCCGGTCGATCGCCCGTTGCCCCCCGAGGTCCCGTCAGCGAGGAACCCGCTCAACGCCTCCTCGAACGCCTCCTTGGAGTGCGAGAGCCGGATGCGCTGCTGGGGAGCTTCGGCCCGGCGAGACTGGGTTCCACCGTGGCGAGGTCTAGCTCGAGCGTGTCGCTGTAGATCGCTTCGGGGCTCTGGGCAGTGTGGAAGAGGCCCTGCTCCTTCGCATAGGCTTCCACGATCTTGGCCCGCTCCGCACGTCCCGTAAAGCGGAGGTAGGCCAGCGTCTCCTCGTCAACGGGAAAGAGTGCGCACGTGGCGCCGTATTCGGGCGACATGTTGCCCAGCGTCGCCCGATCGGCCAACGAGAGACTGGAGATCCCAGACCCGAAGAATTCCACGAACTTCCCCACGACCCCTTTTGCTCGCAGCATCTCGGTGACCCTGAGCACGAGGTCCGTAGCCGTCGCTCCCTCGGGCAAGGTCCCGTGCAGCTTGAAGCCTACCACCGCAGGTATCAGGAGGCTCAGCGGCTGTCCCAGCATGGCAGCTTCCGCCTCGATCCCGCCGACGCCCCATCCAAGAACGCCCAGACCGTTGATCATCGTCGTATGGCTGTCTGTCCCGACGAGCGTGTCCGGGTACAGGAGCCGGCCTCCCCCACCCCTGCTCCCGCTGGCGCCTCTGGCCTCGGCCGATGCCGGTCGGGGATCCAGCCCACCGGCATCCAGGACGACACGCGCCAAATACTCCAGGTTCACCTGGTGGACGATGCCCGTGTCCGGCGGCACGACCTTGAAGCTGTCGAACGCCGTTTGCCCCCATCTCAGAAAGGCATATCGCTCCCGGTTTCGCTCCAGCTCTTTCTCCGCATTGATCAGGAAGGAGGCCTCGCTCCCATAGGAGTCGACCTGTACGGAGTGGTCGATGACCAGCTCGGAGGGAAGCAACGGGTTTATCTTGGTGGGATCGCCGCCGAGCTCCGCCATCGCATCGCGCATCGCCGCCAGATCCACGATCGCGGGAACGCCCGTGAAGTCCTGAAGAAGCACGCGGGCCGGCATGAAGGCGATCTCCTGCTCCGAAGGCTCGGAAGCCCGCTCCGACCACGTGGCCACGGCCTCGATGTCATCGGCCGTCACGCTGTGACCGTCTTCCTGTCGGAGGAGGTTCTCGAGCAGGATGCGCATCGAATACGGCAGCTGTCCCAGCCGTGCGACGCCACCACGCTCCAGCGCTCCGAGATCATAGATCGTCGCGTGCCCGCCCCCGATCTCAAGCTCGCGCCGTGCCCCAAACGAGTTCATCTCTCTATCCTCGTCGATCGTTCAAAATCGCATGGATACCAGCAAGATGGGGATCGCCAACCCTGGAGGCGAGCCGAGGAAAGCGACGCCGCCGGCAGCCGCGAGCGCCGTCGTCACGGAGAGGCGACGCCGCCTGCCGACTCAGGTCGAGAAGGCCTCCTCGGGCGGCTTGACGATCAGCACGGGGCACTGGGCTCGACGCGTGACCCCTTCGGCGACGCTACCCAGAAGCGCTCGCTCGAGGCCCGTCCTTCCGTGACTGGCGAGCACGATGAGATCGATCTCCGCGCGCTCGGCGTACTCCACGATGTTCTGGGCCGGGTGACCCAACTCGACGTGTAGCTCTTCCGGAACCTCCGGGCCTTCCTTCTCCAGCCGATCGCGCAGATGCTGCAACGCTCTTTCCTTGAGCTCCGGCATGTCGAACATCTGGGAGGCTTGCACCGGGAAGTAGAAGTCCGGGTAGGTGCCCACCTCCAGAACGTGAAGCAGGTGCAGGCTCGCGCCCTCGCTCGAGGCGATCTCCCTCGCGTATCCGAGCGCGACCTCGGAGTTATCCGAGTAGTCCATGGGGACGAGGATGCGACCGAAGGCGCTGGCGGACGCAGCATCTTCACGGACGGTCAGGACCGGGCAGTCGGCCATCCGCACGACCTCCTCCGCCACGCTGCCCAGGAGCAGATGGCGCAAGCCCCGACGGCCATGGGTCCCCATGACGATCATGTCGACGCCCTGCTCCTCGGCGTACTCCAGGATGACCGGCGCCGGCGATATGCCGCGCACCTGCGCACGGACGATCTTCAAGTGCGGCATGCCGCCGTTCTCGGCCGCCGTCGCCATGCGGGCTTCGGCCGAGCTCCGCATCCGCTCGTAAAGCTCATCGGGCTCGGGGAAGTGATGCGCCGGATCGTGCGGGTCGTCGGCATGCAGAACGATCGCGTGAACCATGTGCAGCTCGGCGTCGTGACTGGCTGCCAACCGGACGGCGATAGGAAAGGCGTTCTCCGAGCAAGGAGAGAAATCGGTCGCGTATACGATCTTCTTGATATCGAGCATCGGTGCCCCCTCGTCGTGCCTACACGTTCACTACGGACAAGCTATGAAAACGGACGCGGCGCCGCCTGTCGAAGACCCTGCCTTGGTAGGCCCGACCGCCTAGGTGGCCGCAGTGAATGCCCGACGACCCGCCCAGTAGGCGAGAGCCGTCCAGGCGATCAGGCTGCCGCTCGCGGCGGCGATCAGCCCGGCCCGTCCCAGATTGTCGAGCAGCGCGGCGCCAGCGGGCCCGAGTAACCCCGGATCCGCCTCCAGAAGGGCTATCATCGCCAATCGAAACGCCTCGACCGGGTTCACGAGCGACCAGGCCTGCAGTACCCCGGCTGGAAGGCCCCAGCGGACGAATGCGGCCATCAGGCCGAGGCTACCGAGCGCCAGCAACGCCAACCAAAGCGTGAACACGACGCTCGTGGCCCTTCCGCGCGTGGAAGCCAGAGCAGAGACCCAGAGACCGATCGACACGAACGCCGCAGCGAGCACAACGGTGAAGAGGAGCAGCATGGCGATCGGCAGCGCCGGAACGCCCTTGAACGCCGCCACGGCGCCGGTGGCACCGTAGCCCACGATCAGCGATGCGACGACGGCCGCGGTCACCCCCAGCCACTTCCCGGCGAACACCTCCTCTCGGGTCACCGGCTGGGCCAGCAGGTAGTCGAGGGCTCCGGTCTCCCGCGCGCCGGCGATCGCCGCTCCTGATGAGAGCAGCGCCATCAGCGGGACGACGAAGAGCGCGAGCTGCATGAGCCCCGCCAGCGCCCTGCCGTAGCTGCGATAGCCGAGAAGGCTCACGTCTACCTGGCCGAACAGCATGAGCAGGAGCCCTCCGGCGACGAAGATGCCGGCGTTGAGCCAGAACCAGTAGGCGCGCACGGACTCCCGCACCCCGGCCTGGGCGAGCAGTCGCGCGCTCATCCCTCGCCTCTGCCTACCGGCGATGCGTCCGCTTCGACCAAGGATGCGTCGTGGACCTCCAGTCGATCCAAAACGTGCTCCAGAGAGGGTGGCCGCGTGCGGAAGTCGGTCACCGGGAGACCTCGCTGCCGCACTTCCAGGAGGAGATCGAGGCTGGCGTCGCCCCTGACGTCGACCTCGACGCCGGCTCCGTTCGCTCGAAGGTCCGAGACAACGGGGCACTCCCTGAGCGCCGCGGCGAGACGCTCCACTTCATGCGCCGGCGCGCTGAGCCAGAGGCGCGGCGCCGCATCGGTCGCCTGCCACAACTCCTCCAGCGTGCCGTCAAACGCCAGGCGCCCACCGTGAAGGACGAGGACCCTGTCCGCGAGCAGCTCGATCTCGTCCAGCCGGTGAGAGGCGAAGAGAAGAGTGGTCTCGGCGGCGATATCCCTAACCCGGCGGAACAGGTCCCGGCGGGCACCCGGATCCAGGTTCGCGGTCGGCTCGTCGAGGAGAAGCACGGGCGAGCCGCTGCCGAGGGCGAGGCCGAGCAGGGCTTTCTGCACCATGCCTCCCGAGAGCTCGTTGAGAGCCTTGGCGCCTGTCTCCTCGAGCGACATCCCGAGCTCGGCGAGCGTCGACGCCGGTCCCTCCATCGACACGCCTCGCAGAGCCGAGAAGAAGGCCACGAACTCGGCCAGTGTCATGTCGTAAAGGGGAGCCTGCTGCGGGACGTACCCGATCTTGCGACGGACTTCCTTGCGGCCGGGGGTGACCGTATCCCCGGCCACGCGTAGCTCGCCCTCGAAGTCGGTCAGCGCCAGAAGGCAGCGGAACAGGGTGGTCTTCCCCGCCCCGTTGAGACCCAACAACGCCACGCGCTCCCCGGCCTCAATCTGGAAGTCGAGATCGCCGAGCACCCTCTGGTCGCCATAGCTCTTGCCGAGCTTCACCCCCGTGATCAAGAGGATCTCCTCCGCGCGACCCGCCACAGCGCCCCGCCACCCGCCACCGCCAGGAGTAGCCAGGAGGCGCTCTCCCACGGGGAGGATCTGGAGCGTGTCGGGGACCCCGACGCCTCCCCCCAGTCAGCGAGTAGCGTGGCCTCGATTCGCGGGGCGGGGTCCACGACGACCGGCTCCGGCTTCAAGAGCGGGAAGAACCGGCTCACGACCTCCAGCACGCCGAGCGCGGGGCTGCGAGCGAACAACCCGAGCGCCGGATGACGGCTCAGAAGGTCGTCGGCCAGCCGGGCGTGGACGAACGGGATGTCGCCCACGCCGTCTCCGTCCCGATCGAAGCCCGCGTACTCGCTCCAGTGGTTTTCCGACCAGCGGTTGCGGACGGCCTGATCGGGGGCGGCGCCGCCGGCCACGACCACGGGGGTGCCGTTGTTCAGAAACTCGTTCCCCTCGAACACGTTACCCTGAACCGATGGCAGGAGCCGGATGCCCGCTTGGTTGGCCAGCAAGAGGTTGCGGGTGAAGGAGTTGGGCACATCCGCCGAGTGGGGAGAGTTGTCGAGGTGGATACCCACCACATTCCCGACGACGAGGTTCCCCGAGGCTTCGATCGCGTCCGCATCCTTGAGCCCGATACCCATGCCGCTCATGCCCGCCGAGTTGGCAAACACGTTGTCGCGCAGCCGGATGTCGATCGAGTACATCAAGAACGCGCCGACCTCGTTGCCGTCGAAGCGGTTTCTCTTGAA
>JARRMU010000080.1:10290-23785 GCA_037385645.1 Gemmatimonadales bacterium | reverse complement strand
CAAGCGCGGCGGACGCCGGTGGGAAGGGGGCGTACGTCTTCGTCATGGGAAGCCTGGTCGAGCTCCTGCGGACCTTCGATCTCCCGATCGTATTCCCCGAGATCAACTCCCTGCAGACGGCGGTGAGGAAGATCTCGGACGAGTACCTCAACCTCGCCGAGGACCACGGCTTCTCGCCCGACGTCTGCGGCTATGTGAAGGCGGACTATGCGCTCCAGCTCAAGGGTGGGGAGCACCCTATGGGGACCGTTCCGCCGCCCGGGATCGCGGTCTACACGAACGCCTGCAACACCTACATCAAGTGGGCCGAGATCTGGGAGCGGATGTACGACGTCCCGATCTTCACCCTCGACGTGCCCGGCTCCCGCAGCGCGCCCGGCGTAGCGCTCAGCGGGACCGACCACGAGGCCGACCGGAAGTACGTCGAGTACCAGCTGCGGGAGCTGATCGAGCTTCTGGAGAACGTGACCGGAAAGCCGTTCGACATCGACAGGCTCCGCGAGGTGCTGCGCGTCACGAACGACATGGGCCGCAGCTGGCGGCGCCTGCTCGAGATCAACAAGGGCACGCCCGCCGTCTACGACTCGATGATGGAGGGGACGATCTTCCTCGGCGTCGTGAACGCCCTCCGCGGCACGGCCGAGGGGGCGAAGTACTTTGCCGATCTCGTGGAGGAGATGGAGTACAAGCTGGAGCAGGGCATCAGCCCGCACGGGGAGGAGCCCGAGAAGCACCGGCTCATCTTCGTCGGCGTCCCGTGCTATCCGATCTTCCGCCGCTTTTATCATCTGTTCTCGGATTGGGGCGGCACCTTTGTCGGCTCGACGTACCTGTGGTTTGCTTCGGGAGGGTTCAACCTGGACTTCGAGTATGACCTCGACCGGCCCCTGGAGAGCCTCGCCGAGGGGCTCATGCTCGGTGTCCAGAGCGCCGTCGACAGCATGCTGTTCCAGGACCGTGCCCTCATCGACGCGATCGATACCTACAGGGCGGACGGGGTCGTCTATCACCCGATCAAGAGCTGCCGGACGGTCTCCACGGGTCTGGCCGACAGCCGACGCGTGGTGCTGGAGGAGCGGGACGTCCTTTGCCTCTACATCGAGTCCGACATGATGGACAAGCGCGTCGTTTCGGAGGCGCAGCTCAAGAACCGAATCGATGCATTCTTCGAGGGCCTGGACTCCCGCAAGATTCGGCTGGCCAGGGAAGAGGCGGAGAGGAGCGAGCTCTCGGCGGCTGGGTCTGGAGCCGGAGTTGGCGGGGCCGACTCGAAGGCCACGGGATAAGGCGAGGAGGAGAAGGGCATGCCATACGCAGCCGGAGTCGACGTCGGCTCCACGCAGACGAAGGCGATCGTCGTGGACGAAGCTGGCGGCATCGTGGGCCGCTCCCTGATCGACACCGGGGCCAACGTCGTGAGGGCGGCCGAGCAGGCCTTCGCCCTGGCGATCGGCGATGCCGGGCTGCAGGACTACGAGATCGGTTTCGTGATCGGAACCGGCTATGGCCGATACAAAGTGGAGTTCGGCGACGCTCAGGTGACCGAGATCGTCTGCCACGCGAGGGGTGCCGCCGCGATGTTTCCCGATACCCAGACCGTGCTGGACATGGGGGGGCAGGACACGAAAGCGATCCGTTTGAAGCCAGGCGGCGACGTGATCGACTTTTGCATGAACGACAAGTGTGCCGCGGGCACGGGCCGTTTCCTCCAGTCCGCGGCAGCCGCCCTCGGGCTGGAGCTCGAGGATCTCGGTCCCACCGCGCTCAACGGCCAGCGGCCCGTCAGCATCAGCACGACATGCACGGTCTTCGCCGAGTCGGAGGTGCTTTCGTGGCTCGCGAGGGGGAAACGGATCGAGGACATCCTTCTCGGAGTCCACCGGAGCATAGGCTCTCGGTCCTTCGGCCTGCTGCGACGCGTCGGGATCGAGAACGAGGTGACCTTCAGCGGCGGCGTCACCAAGAACGAGGCGATGGTCGAGGTGATGGCCGAGATGCTCGACACGACACTGAACGTGAGTGAGGAGTCCCACTTCATGGGTGCGCTGGGCGCGGCGCTCTTCGCTCTGGAGCGCTTGCCGCACGGCGAAGCCGGCGGACGGAGCGAGCTGGCGGCGGCATCGGAGAGCGGCCCCCAGGTCTCTGCCAAACACGGAGGAGCGTCATGAGCTGCACGGCGGGGATCGACGTTGGCTCCACCTACACCAAGGCTACCATCCTGGACGAAGCCGGGGAGGTGCTCGGCAAGGCGATGCGCCCCACCGGCTTCAAGCTCGAGCAGGCCGCACAGGCGGCGTTCGACGAGGCGCTCGCGGCCACGGGTCAGGAGCGCGAACAGGTGGAGTATCTGGCCACCACGGGGTTCGGACGCCACCAGGTCCCCTTCCGTGACGTCCAGGTGACGGATCTCACGGCCCAGGCCTGGGGGACGAAAACCTTCTTCCCGGAGACGCGCACGGTGCTGGACGTGGGCGGCCAGACGATGAAGGCGATGCGGATAGATGCAGACGGCAAGGTCCGCTCCTTCCGACTCAACGACAAATGCGCCGCCGGCACCGGCGCGTTCCTGGAGAAGACCGCTCGGTACCTGGGCTATCGGATCGAGGAGATCGGCCCGCTGGTGGAGAGCTCCAAGGAGGTCGTTCCGATCTCCGGCGTTTGCGCCGTGTTCGCCGAGTCGGAGGTGATCAACCACGTGAGCCAGGGCGCGTCTCCCGGAGACATCATGCACGGCGCCATGGAGTCGTTGATCGAGAAGTCGGTGCGCCTCATGAAGCGCGTGCAGATGGAGCCGGAGTTCACGTTGGTCGGTGGCATCATGCGCTTTCCGACGATGGTCCGGGTGATGCGCGAGCACCTATCCGAGGGCGTGAATGTGCCCGCAGGCGAGTTGGTTCAGTACACGGGGGCGATCGGGGCCGCGGTCCTCGCCCGACGGCGTCTCGAGAAGCTGCAGGCCGCGTGACGGCGAGGCGGCGGAAGGGCTCCGGCTTGGTCGCGCGAGCGGATTGACGATGGTCGACGGGGAGAAGGGAATGGAGCGGGGGAAGGCCGTGAAGCCGCAGTGCTACATGGCGATGCTCTATCTGAACTGGGTGGTCTACCTCGGTGTGATCGCCTGGGCCGGCCTCACGGGCCGCTACTTCTTCTCCCTTGCCTGGGCACTCGGCTTTCCCGCCTTCCTGCTCGCCTACATGGCGGTGTTTCCGCGATTCTCGCGCATCCTCGGCTACGGCTCGGTGGAGGATCAGCCCGGGGCGGTCAGTGGCGTGGTCGGCTCCTCGCGGCCGGACGTCACGCTGTACAAGGCAGTCGGGTGCCCCTTCTGTCCGATCGTGGAGCGACGCCTCGACGAGCTCGAGGCGTCGGGCGGGTTCACGCTGCGAAAGATCGACGTCACCCTGCGGCCGGCTACCCTGGCGGCGAAGGGGATCAAGGCGGTGCCGGTGGTGGAAGCGGCCGGGCAGCGCCTGACGGGTCACGCGACGAGCCAGCAGCTCGCCGCCCTCGTGGAGGGTGCCCGTGCGGCGGGCGGCCAGCCCGGGGTGCCGGCATGATCCAGCCGGAGTTCGAGCCGCTCGCCACGCCGCGAACAGAACAGAAGGACGCCGAGCTCGCGCGCGAGGGCTGGATCCGCCGCTTCGTGGGCGGGCCGCCCCGCCTGCTCGAGATCAGGGAGGTCTACGAGACGCTTGGCCATGAGGTGCGCCTCGAGACCCTCTCGCCGGAGGAGCTCGCCGAAGAGTGCGGGGACTGCCGGCTGGCGCTCGAGCTCTTCCGCGTCGTCTACACGCGAAGGGAGGTCGATGTGATTCGGGAGGCACCGCTCGAGCACGAAGCAGAAGAAGAAGCGGCGCAACAAGTATCGGGCAACCCACGGAGGTCGAAGTGAGAGCAGCGGTGTTCCATGGCGCGGAGAGCGGCCTGTCGATCGAGGAGGTTCCCACACCGAGCCCCGTTCCCGGAGAGGCACTCGTGCGGGTGGCCGGGTGTGGCATGTGCCACACCGACCTCCACTATCTGGATCACGGCGTTCCCACCTTCAAGCCGCCACCGATCATCCTCGGTCACGAGGCCGCGGGTACCGTCGCGGCGGTGGGCGAACGCGTGACCGATTGGTCCGAGGGCGACCGCGTGCTCATCCCGGCCGTCCTCTCCTGCGGGCGCTGTCGCTTCTGCCGGATGGGGAGGGAGAACCTCTGCGAACGGCTCGAGATGCTGGGGAACCACATCGACGGGGCCTACGCCGAGTACGTAGCGGTCAACGCGTCGGAGCTCGTCGCCGTGCCCGAGGAGATCCCGCTGGATAAGGCCTCGGTGATCGCCGACGCGGTCTCGACGCCCTACCACGCGGTCAAGCACCGCGGCCGGGTCCGGACGGGCGACACGGTGGCCGTCGTAGGCTGCGGCGGCGTGGGTCTCAACATCGTGCAGTGCGCGGCCGCCGCTGGTGGGCGGGTGATCGCGATCGACCTCAACGAAGAACGGCTCGAGATCGCGCGCACGCTGGGTGCCGAGGAGACGATAAACCCCGAGGGGGTCGAGCGTCTGGATAAGCACGTTCGGAAGCTCACCGGCGGCGGTGTGGACGTGGCCTTCGAGGCGATCGGACAACCCGCGACCGTCGAGATGGCTTTCTCGCTGCTGCGGAAGGGGGCCCGGTTGTGCGTGATCTGGTTCTCGCATGAACCGGCCACGATCCCGGTGGGCAAGCTGATGTTCTTCGAGCTCGAGATGGTGGGAAGCCTCGGCTGCGGTGGTGGCGACTACCCCGAGATCGTCGAGCTCGTCCGGCAGGGGAAGTTGCAGCTTGACCCCGTCGTGAGCGGCACCATTCCGCTCGAGGAGATCGAGGAGGGATTCGATCGGCTGCGCAGGGGAGAGGGCGTCCGTTGGGTGGTGACGCCGTAGCTGCTTCCGGTTGTGTGCCGGAAAAGGTAGAGGGACCGGGCGGCCAGACCACGGAATGAGAACGAGCGGACGAAAGAGATGATGGATCCGATCGAGAGGTTCGAAGAGGAGCATCAACACGCGCTCGCCGAGCTGGAGAAGCTGGAGGCCGCCGCCCGCGCGATGGCTGGCGCTACGGGTGACGCTGCCGAGGCCCAGCTCGAAGCCGCCCGCGCGGCGCACGAGTTTCTGTCGACAGTCGTTCGCGCGCACAACGAGAACGAAGAGCTCGCGCTCTTCTCGGTCCTGGGCGACGAGGCTCCGACGGAACCCTTCGTGGAGGACCACGCGGCCATTCGCGCCATGGAGCGGCGTCTGCTGGCGGCTATCGAGTCGCAGGACACAACCGAGACCGCGGCTGCCTGTGTGGCGATCGTGGACGTGCTCCGAGACCACATCGATCGCGAAGACAACGCGCTCTTTCCTATGGCCCGCGAGCTTCTCGGGCCCGAGGGCCTTCTGGAGGTGGCGCGGAGGCTGGAGGGCTAGAGCCCCGAGGCCGCTGGGAGGCTAGGGCCCCGCCGCCGCCGCCTGGAGCGCCGCCAGCAGCTCCGCCGGCTCGAGGCCGTGCGCGTGGGCCGCGAACTCGATCGTGTGACCGCCCCCGCAGCAGAGGTCGAGTCCGTGCTCCGCCAGGATCGGCGCCGCGGCCGGATGCCTGTCGTACACGTCCGCGACCGTCGACTCGGCCGTGATCCCCGTCTGGGTGAAGCGGACCACGAACTCGTCTGGGGCGCGTATCTCCGTGAGGTGCGCGAATCCTCTCGCCCCGAGCACGTCGTAAAGGGGAACCGGCTCGAAGGGGGCGGTGACCTCCAAGATCCGGCCCTCCGGGATGTCGCTTGCCGTCTCGAGGATCAGCTCCAGAGGCTCCTCACCGGCCGCCAGGATCGGCCGCACGTCCAACGCCGTCGTCCCACCGGCTCGATCCGGCGTCACTTCGTCGGCTGGGGTCACGTGTTCGGTTGGGTTCATCGTCTCCTCACAATGTCGAGGTAGGTTCCTAGCAGGGTCAGCGCTCCGAGCGCGAACACCGCCGCGCCCACCCTGGCGCCGGTAGGGCTCCCCGCGAACACGGCCAGGCCAAGAGCCGCCGCACCGACGGCCAGCAGCGCGTGCGTCGTCCACGTGAGCCGGGGCTTGGTCAGGTCCGTCACTTTCGGAACGCCCGGCGCCCCGACCTTGGAGCTGAATCGCTCCAGCCACGTGAGGAAGGGTAGAATACGGTGATAGACACCAGCCACGAAGAGGGTCAGCCAGCCGACGATACCCTGGAGCCCGTAAGCGGCCGCGATCCGTGGATCCGGATCCGAGGCCAGCAGCAGTAGGAGGCCCAGTGCCACCGCCGCGAGCAGGAAGGCGTGAGCTCCCGCCGCGAGGTACAGGCCCGGACCGGGCTTCCGCACGCCCCGGTGGAAATAGAGCGGTGGGCGATCAGGACGGCTGTGCGGTCGGATCGCCACCAGCCGGCGAAGCTTCCGATCGAGACACCGATCACGGCCAGGGCGAGCACGAGGCTCACGACGGCCGCGGTGGCGTACTTGCCGACGATCGGGGCGCGCGTGGCGCCCCTGGCACGCGCTACCAGGTTCACGCGCAACGCGATCGTCGCGAGGAAGAGGAGCAGCCAGCCAGGGCCCAGCAGATTCGGGTTCCACCACCAGGCGCCGGCGACGAGGCAGACGATTCCCGCCTGCAACATCCAGAAGGTCAGGTGACCGATCCGCGTGCTGTGCGCCCCGACGCCGAGCGCGACGGGATAGATCTGGTAGAGCGCCCCAAAGATCGAGGTCGTCACCCAGCCCAGCGTGAAGCAGTGGGTAACGGCCGCGGCACGGGGCGTCAGATAGGCGCCCGTCGCGAGCTCGGGCGCGAGGGACACGAGGCCGAGGGCTCCGAGGGCGAGCCAGCCCAGCGCGGCGAGGAAGTGCTCGGCGGGCAGCCGATACGGGGGCATGATCGTGGCGGGGGGGACCACCCCCTCGGCGGCTGTGGGCGACGGGGTCGCTCCTGCCGGCCCTTCCGGGGTCGTCGGGGCGGTGGGGAGCTGGCGGGTCGGCCGTCCCGCTCGACGGGCCCGCGGTCCGCCCGGAACCGTCAAGGCTCCGCTCGCCGAACCACGAGCTTCCCAGCCTCGGAGCGGGTGATGAGCGCCACGTCTCCGTCGGCCAGATCCACATCCTCCGCCAGCTCGAGCGCCTCCGTTGGAGCGTGTCCCGTAGAGGCTTCTCCACCCCCCTCGGGTGTCAGGCTGACGTCTATCTGGTGACGTCCCGGCTCCACCCGCAGCTCGCGGTAGACATAGATCGGTCGGTCCCCGCGGGTCCCCGCTCCCCGGATCACGGTCTCCTCGACCCCCTCTCCATTCAGGTCGATACGAAGCCTGTAAGGTAATCCTTCTGAATCACATACCTCTTTCCGTCTCATGTGGATCGGAAGCGCCGCGATCTCCTCGGGCGTGAGCGTACGGCATTCCTCGACCCGAGGAGCGCTGACCCGCCACGACAGACGGATCCAGGCCTGGCCGGCCGACTCGGCCCGGTAGGGTACCTGCGACAGCGCTCCGATCGCGAACGTCATCAGGAGGGCGACCAGCACCGCTGACGCTACTCTCACCCGGCTCACGAGCCCGCCTCCTGAAGCTCGGCAGCCTCGCACTCCAGCTCGAGGTCGATAGCGGCTTCTGCCTCCGCCTCGGCGAGCCGGCGGACGCTGTCCCGGAAGTCGGCCAGCGCGCCCGCGAGCTCCGGATGTTCGCCCGCCGACGCGTGGAAGACGCGTAGCCGATTACGGTCCACCCGCTCCTTGAGCTCGGCCTCGCGATCGTGGTACATGCGCTCCTCGAGCCAGCGAGGACCTTCGCGGCTCCAGCAGTCACGCGGGTGACAGGCGACGACCAGGACACCGCCCACGCCAGCGCGCACCAGATACTCGATCACAGATGTGTGCACGTTGCCGGCGCACGGAACCTGGAAGATGCGGCTGCCGTCGACGGTTCCCGGGGTGTGTACGGCGGGATCTCCGCCGTTGTCGTCCTTCGCTGCGAGCGTCTCGAAGCCGGCCGCGCCGCGTGCGCAGCCCACCACAACGACGTCACGCGGATCGGGGGGCACGAGGCGGATGAACGCCTCCACTCGCTCGAGCTGGTCCCGCCCGGTCATCCCCGGTGGCCCGATGCCCATCGGTGCGCAGGACGCCGCGCAGATCCCGCAGCTCACGCACAGGGCAGGGTCCACGACGGCGTAGACGCCTTCCCGTGCGTCCGTGCGTTGCCTCATCGTGATCGCCTCGTACGGGCAATCGAGATAGCACTGCTCGCAGCCCGTACAGAGTCGGGCGTCGACCGCGGAGGGCTTCGCCTTGTCCTCGGTCGCGGGACGTGTCCAGAGTGGCGCCGCCAGGGCGATGGCGGTGGCCGAAAGACCGAAGACCCAGACGGTGCCTGCCGGCATGACTCGCGTCAGCGGTAGCCAGAAGGCGTAGAAGACGTCGAGCGTCGCTCGATCCGGGATTCGGAACGCGTCCGCCGCCGGATCCATCCCGATCGGCCAGAGCACGGAGAGGGCGAGGAGAAGGCCGAGGGTGCCCCACATCAGCCCGCGCGGAGGAAGCAGGCCGGGGCGGGCGATTCGCGAGACGTGGATCCAGAGGATCACGAACATCCCCACGGGCAGCGCGACGTGGAGAAACAGGTTGAGGAAGAAGAAGGCGCTCGGAATGGCTTGCTCGCCCACGAAGGCGCGTCCGAGTGGCTCCGAGAAGATCGGCAGCACGTCCAGCCAGCGTGCGCCCTCGACCGCCAGAAGCCGCGCCTGGACGTCCCACACCATCACGTAGCCGGTCCATCCGCTCACGAGCAACACGAACAGGAGCACCAGGCCGCTCAGCCACGCGAGCGTGCGTGGTCCCCAACTCCTGCCCTGTGCGAAGAGGCGAAATGCATGGATCGCGACGGCGAAGACGGCGGCGTCGGACCCGTAGCGGTGCAGGGAACGGATCCAGCGACCCAGCCAGGCCTGGTCCGTGATGCGGGTCACCGACGCGTGGGGCTCGCCGATCCGGTAGAAGATGAGAAGGTAGAGCCCTGTGAGCAGAAGTACGATGAGGAGGAGGACGACGAGCGCGCCACTATGATACAGGGGGTTGAAACGGGAGGAGTATAGCCGGTTCATGAACCGGTCCGCCCTGGAGATGAGGTTCCAGCCGAGCGTTCTCAGCTTGGCCGTCAGGCCCCGCATGACGTCCTGTCGATCCTCCACGAGTCTCACACCTTGCCGGTCACCAGGCTCGTATTTATCATATTGTCATGAGAAACACAAGAATATGCAGAGTCGCCTCTGAGCGGACCTCGCACGGCTCACTGGCAGCAGACCGGGATGCGGGCCCGTGATCTCCCAGACGGGGGAATATGCCCTCCGGGCGGTGCTCTACCTGGCACAACACCAGGAGGGCGATCCCGTCTCCGTCGAGACGATCGCAGAAGAGCTCTCGATGCCGCGAAACTACCTCTCCAAGACCCTGCACCTGCTCGCCAAGCGGGGCATCCTGGCATCCGCCCGCGGGCCTCGTGGAGGCTTCGAGCTGGCCATTCCGAGCAACCGGCTGTCCCTGTTCGAGATCGTCGAGCCGTTCGACGACCTGGAGGGGCGCGGCCAGTGCCTCCTCGGCCGGCCCGAGTGCAGCGACCAAACACCCTGCGCGGCGCACCACCGGTGGAAGGACCTGGCGCGGCGCGTCTCGACGTTCTTCCGCGAGACCACCGTGGACGATCTGATTACGGAGCTGAACGAAGCGACCGGCGCGGTGGCCGGCAACGGGAGGGGAGCCGGTTGAGAAGAGGCTGAGAAAGGAGACCTGATGTCCGAGTCCGCGGAGTACGGTGAGGCCGGAGACGGAGGTGGGACCGACGTCGGATCCGGGGGAGGCTCGAGCGGTGGAAGTGGTTCCGGATCTATCGGCGAAGTGCCGTTCGGGCAGCGACTGTACGACAACGCCTTCTTCTGGCTTGTCGCCGGCATCGCAGTGATGGCGATCGTCTACACCGGCTGGGGGTTGGTCGAGATCCTGACCCTCCCCCAGGCACCCCTACCGTAGCCGGAGGTCGAGATGCACACCGGAATCGAATCACCACGCGGCGTGTGGTGGAAGCCGGCGCACAAGGCTGAGAAGGTGTGGGTCGTCCTGGCCTTCGCCTGGTGCATGGTGCTCTTCGCCATGATGCCGCTGTGGCACTGGAAGGGTGGTCAGAACCCCTCCGGGATCCGCGCCAGAGTCGAGCCCGACGCCTTTCGCGCGCGAACGGAGGAGTTCATCGCCACCTACAGGGTCGGCGAGGAGGAAAACGGGATTCCGATCGTGGAGCCTCCGCCCGGGGGCGACGTCTACCTGATGGGCCAGATGTGGCTGTGGACGCCCTCGCTCAGGCTGCAGAAGGACGCCGAGTATACGCTCCACCTCTCATCGGTCGACGTGAACCATGGATTCTCGCTCTACCCCCTGAACATCAACTTCCAGGTCGTGCCGGGCTACGACTATGGCCTGCGGGTCACGCCGACAGAAGCCGGGGACTTTCGCATTGTCTGCAACGAGTTCTGCGGCGTCGGCCACCACGTGATGGTCGGGCGCGTCGAGGTCATCGACCCGGCCGCGGCCACCGGGCGGGATGAGGACGGAGACAAGGGAGCCGGGGAGCTCACCCTGAACGCGCCCGCCGAGCGCGAAGGAGGTGACCGATGAAAGGCGGATTCCGGATCTGCCCGACGACCTCCCTCCGGGTCCATCGTCAGGCCGACGCATTGATCAAGGCCAACGCCGTGGTGGCCACCGTGTCGCTGCTCATCGGCGGGATCACGGGCCTGCTCGTGCTTCTCACCCGGTGGCAGGCGGTGCACCTGCTCGATGCCGCCATGTTTTACCGCGTGCTCACCATCCACGGGATGAGCATGCTCATCTTCTTCATCATCTTCTTCGAAATGGCGGTCCTCTACTTCGCCGGGCCCGTGCTGCTCAACAGTCGGGTGCCGGCGCCCAGGCTCGGCTGGTCGATGTTCGGCCTCATGGTCCTGGGGGCCGTCATGGTCGAGTGGACGATGTGGACCGGACGGGCCGACGTTCTGTTCACCTCCTACGTGCCGCTCAGGGCCCACCCGCTCTTCTACCTGGGAGTGATCCTGTTCGCGGTCGGTACGCTGATTACGGTGGCGGTCTTCTTCGGATCGCTGGTGGTGGCGAAGCGGGAGAAGACGTACGAAGGATCCGTGCCGCTCGTCACGTACGGGGCGATCGCCGCCGCGATCATCGCGGTGATCACGCTGCTACACGGTGCGGCGATCTACATCCCGACGTTCTTCTGGTCGATCGGGATCGGCAATGTCGATCCGCAGGTCTACCGGATGGTCTGGTGGGGCCTCGGGCACTCCTCGCAGCAGATCAACGTGGCCGCGATGGTCGCCGTGTGGTATCTGCTCGGCGCCCTCACCGTGGGCTCCGTCGTGATCAACGAGAAGATTAGCCGCACGGCGTTCGTGCTCTACATCCTGTTCATCTCGATGGCCTCGGCCCACCATCTCCTGGTGGATCCGGGGATGGGCCCGACCTGGAAGGTCGTGAACACGAGCTACTTCATGTACATGGCCGTCCTGGCCAGCATGATCCACGGCTTCACGGTGCCAGCCGGGATCGAGGTCGGTCAGCGAGTCCGGGGTCTCACGAAGGGGATGTTCGAGTGGCTGCGCCGCGCCCCGTGGGGGGATCCGGGCTTCAGCGCCCTCGTCTTCTCGGTAATCATCTTCGGGTTCGTCGGCGGGATAACCGGCGTCACCTTCGGGACCGAGCAGATCAACATCATCGCGCACAACACGCTTCGGATCCCGGGGCACTTCCACGCGACCGTGGTTGCGGGCACCGCGCTGGCCTTCATGGGGGTCACCTACTACGTGATCCCGCTGATCTTCCGGAAGAAGGTGGCGTTCTGGCCGCTGGCGAAGATCCAGCCGTACGTGTTCGCCTTCGGCATGTTGATCTTCTCGGTGGCGATGACGTTCGCGGGCACCTTCGGGATTCCGCGGCGGCACTGGGATATGAGCTTCAGCGACGCGCTCTTCGACGTCCAGTTCTCTCCCGCCGCCAATCTGGTGGTGACGGTGATGGCTCTGGGTGGGCTGATCGCCGCGCTGGGCGGGGCAATCTACATCCTCGTTACCGTGTGGTCCGTATTCCTCGGCCAGCCGATGGAAGGAGATGCGACGTATGTCGATGCACGGAGTTCCTGACGGAATCGTGAACCCGCCACGGCCTCTCACCGCGGCGGACGAGGAGACGGCGTCCGGGAAGGCGGGCGGCTTCGGGATGGCCCCCGGCACGCTCGTGCTGGCCCTCGTCTTCCTGGGGGCATTCGCCGTCTACTACTTTACGAACTGGAAGCTGCTCTCCGTCGTATGGCAGGTAGGGTGAGCGAAGGGTCCGGCGGTCGACGCGCGGGCGGGCCGGTCAAGACCGGTACCGGACGAACGCGCCAGCCGCCGCCCTCAGTGGCCAGGCGCCGATGAAGCCGGAGCGGCGCGAAGCTCTCGCGCTCGGGGGGCTGGCGACCATCTCCCTCATCTCGGCCGCCTGGTGGGCTCTGGCGCTCTGGCCGGCGGGAGACGTGCCGCCCGAGTGGCTGGTGCGGACGCGCGCGGTCTGCTTCGGAACGCAGCCGGACGGCCTTCCCGGCCCGGAGGGTTGGGGCGCCCTGATCTTCCAGCCGCTAGGCATGCTGGGGATTCTCCTCATCGGCTGGCGAGCCGAGGTTAAGGGAGGTCTTCGAGCGCTCGCGAGCGGGCCAATGGGCAGGCTCGGACTGGTGGCGTCGGCAGCTCTGGTGATCGGCGGAATCCTCGCGGCCGGTGCTCGTGTGCGCGCAGCTGTGGCGTCGGCGGCGTTCGCCCCCCTAGAAGTGGCCTCGGGCCGCGGACCCGATGGCGGTCTGCAGACCGGATTCGGGCTTGAAGATCGCCTCGCCCCCGCTCTCGACCTTCTCGACCAGGCCGGAGCGAACGTCACGCTCGAGGAATACGCCGGGAAGCCACTTCTGGTTACCTTCGTGTTCGGTCACTGCGAGACGATATGTCCGCTTGTCGTTCGAGAGACGCTGAACGCGCGCCGCCGCGTCGAAGCCGAAGGCGTAGACGCCGCTGCCGTGGTGCTTACGATGGATCCCTGGAGGGACACGCCCGCGAGGCTCGACTACATCGCCTCCAAGCTGGGACTGAGCGGCGACGAGCGCCTTCTCGGGGGTGAGGTGAGCGATGTCGAAGAGGCGCTGGACCGGTGGGAGGTGCCGCGCGAGCGGGACCTTCAAAGCGGGGACATCGTGCATCTACCGCTCGTGTACGTGATCGACGCCGCCGGCCGTGTCGCGTTCGCGGTCGCGGGAGGCGAGGATCTGTTGGTCGATCTGGTTCGACAGGTCGCGATGCGCGGCTGAGTCAGCAGAAGCTTGGGGGAGGGGAAGAGGGGACGTGACGGTAACGAGTGCTCGAGAAGCGCGGCTGTGGAAGGTCGC
>JARRMU010000080.1:0-10262 GCA_037385645.1 Gemmatimonadales bacterium | reverse complement strand
CTGGCAGGCCTCGTCCTGCGGCCAGAGCCTACGCTCACGCTTTTCTGGAACGTGGCGATCCCGCTCGTTCCCGCCTCTTTGTTGTGGAGTCCCCTCATCTGGCGAAACACCTGTCCGCTGGCGACGCTCAACCTGCTGTCCGCTGGCCGGGCCGGCACCCGACAGCAAACGAAGCGCTTCCAGACCTACTCGAGTCTTCTCGGAATCATCATCTTCTACCTGCTCGTTCCGGCCCGGCGCTTTCTCTTCAACCAGGACGGCCTGGCGCTCGCTGGCGCGATCGTCGCGGTGGCGATCCTGGCTCTGGTCGTCGGGGCGGCGTTCGACCTCAAAGCTGGCTTCTGCAACGCCTTCTGTCCGTTGCTGCCCGTGGAGCGCCTGTACGGACAGAGCCCGCTGCTCAACGTGGCGAATGATCGCTGCGCCCGCTGCGATCTGTGTTCCCAGGCCTGCATAGATCTAGCGCCGGAGAAATCGATCGCGCGGCAGCTGGGCGCGTCTCGCCACGACTCCTCGTGGCTCCGCTCGCCCTTCGGTGCCTTCGCCGCCGCGCTGCCCGGGTTCGTCCTCGGGTATTTCACGCTGAACGACGTTCCGCTGTCCCGGGCTTCTGAGGTCTATCTGCACATCCTGCTCTGGGCCGCGATCAGCTACCTGCTCGCCGTGGCGGCGACCATGCTGCTGCCGATCCGCAACCGCCGCATCCTGCGAGGGCTCGCTGCCCTGGCGGTCGGCCTCTACCTCTGGTTCGCGGCCCCCGGGGTCGCCGCGGCCGTGGGTCTGCCGCTTGCCACGGTGCCGCTCCGGATCGCATCCCTCGCCTTGGTGGTGGTCTGGTGGTTCAGAGCGGAGCGGGGGGTCAGGGCTGTGCCGATGTCGGTCGTTCCGAGCTGAGGGGTCTGCGCCGGGCCTGAGGGCGCACGGGTCGCGCTGTGGATGCCCGGGTCGGGTCAGGGGCGGCCGGTTGCTTTCCCCACCTGACGGACCGGCATAGCTTCGGCGCGATGCGAACATCTGCCAGGTCACGCCTACGCTCCCTCTACAGCCTCCTCGCGCTGAGCCTCGTGGGGGCGAGCCTCCTATTGCCGAGACGCGCTTGCGCCCAGGCCGCGCCCGTGTGGGAAGGGGGTCCGGGCGTCGTCGATGCGGCCCTCCTCATGCGCCAGCTCGACGGCATCAAGCGCGTGCTGATGATCGGGGCTCATCCCGACGATGAAGACACCGCTCTCCTGGCGGTTCTCGCCCGCGGGATGGGGGCGCAGGCCGCTTACCTTTCGCTCACGAGGGGCGAAGGCGGCCAGAATCTGATCGGGCCCGAGCTTGGCGAGGGCCTCGGGATCGTGCGAACCGGCGAGCTCCTCGCCGCACGCCGCGTCGACGGAGGAAGCCAGTTCTTTACGCGGGCCTTCGACTTCGGATACTCGAAGACGGCGGAAGAGACCTTCAGCCACTGGCCGCGCGACTCGATCCTGAGCGACGTGGTGTGGGCGATTCGAGTCTTCAGGCCCCAGATCATCGTGTCCGTGTTCTCGGGAACGCCCAGCGACGGACACGGACAGCACCAGGTCGCGGGCATTCTGGCGAGAGAGGCGTTCGAGGCCGCCGGAGATCCGGCCCGGTTTCCGGAGCACGCCGATCGTGGAGCCGAAGCGTGGACGCCCTTGAAGCTATACCGCCGCACGTGGCGCGATCCGCAAGCATCGACCCTGGCGATCGAGACGGGAACGCTCGATCCGGTCCTGGGTCGGTCCTACCACCAGCTCGCGATGCGGAGCCGGAGCCAGCACCGGTCGCAGGACTTCGGGATGGCCGAGCCCGCCGGTCCGCGCGTCACGTTGTTGGAGCTCGTTCGAAGCCGCGCGGCCGGGCCGGACACGTCGCTTTTCTCGGGGGTCGACACGACGCTGGCGGGCGCGGCGAGGGCATGGTCGGAGAAGGGACGGGAGACGAGAGATGCGGAGGGTCTCGCCGAGGCCATAGCTCGGTACCAGCATCTGTTGACGGAAGCCCGGAAAGGTCTGGTCGCGCTTGCTCCAGCGGGTGCCGTCCCGGCTCTGGCTCGTGCCCTCGAAGCACTGCGCGAGGCCCGGAGCTACGCCGCTGCCGAAGCCGCCACGAGCGCATCCCGAGCCGATGATCCGAGTCGGGATCCGGCGATGGTCCGGGCTCTGGACGAGCGAATCGCGACCCTGCAGGAGGCGATCCTGGCGGCCGCTTCGGTGTCGCTGGTCGCCGAATCCGAGGACGATGTGCTCGTCCCCGGTCAGAGCTTCTGGGTGAGGGTGACGCTATGGAACGGCGGCCCGCTCGAGTTCGAGACGGAGCCCTCCCGTCTAACCGTCCCGGATGGCTGGATGGTGGCCGGCGACGACGAGATCGCCCGAGAGCCGGGAAGCCGCTCTTATCCGACCAGCCTCGAGGCGGCTCGGCGGCTCGGCGAAGACGCCCGCGAAACAGGACCCGACGACGAGGGTGGGACCGGAGGCGAGCCGACGGCGCCGGCGGCTCTTCCAGCCGGCGACTTGACGGCCTGGGGCTTTCGAATACGGATTCCTGCCGAGGCAGGGCCCTCACAACCGTACTACCTGCAGCGTGATCGAGCCGGCGATCTCTACACGTGGCCGCGCGACCCGGCGATACGCGGCCGGCCGTTCGATCCCGCCCTGGTCCTCGCCACGGTCGAACTCCGTCTGCGGGCCGGTTCGGTCGAGACTCGCCTGGCCGTCTCCCGTCCCGTCCGCTTCCGAGGCGTCGACAAGGCGGTCGGCGAGTACTGGCGTCCGTTGCTTCTGCTTCCTGCCCTCTCCGTCACCATCGAGCCACGCACCATCGTCTGGCCGCTCGTGGAGGAAACGCCGCGATCGGTCGTCGTGACGGTCCGGAGCGAGGCTCCCGACGGTCTGGAGGGCCGCCTGCGACTTCTGGCGCCGGACGGTTGGACGGTCTCTCCAGCCGAAGTGCCGGTCGCTCTCGACGCTCCGGGCGTACTGCGCTCATACGCCTTCGAGATAGCGCCCGAGGGCCAGCCGTCCAGCGAAACCGACTCAGCCGGGTGGTTGCGCGCGGTAGTCGAGGCGGGCGGTCGCTCTTACGCTCAGGAGGCCATCCTCATCGACTATCCGCACATCGAGCCGTCGGCCTACGTGAGCGCTGCCAGGACCGCTCTGTGGCGCGTCGATGTCGAGGTCGACGCCAGCCGGCGGGTCGGGTACGTAGCAGGCTCGGGCGATCAAGTGCCCGAGGCGATCCGCCAGCTCGGGCTGCCGGTCGAGATGATCGAGCCTGGTGCGCTCGAGGCGAACGAGCTGGAGCGCTTCGACGTCATTGTCCTCGGCGTACGCGCTTACGAGGTGCGGTCGGACCTCGTGGCGGCTAACACGACGCTGCTGGACTGGGTACGAGACGGCGGGATTCTGATCGTTCAGTACAACAAGTACGAGCTTCCCGAGGGTGGCTTCGCGCCATACCCGGTCGCCATGGACCGGCCGCACGGCAGGGTTACGGATGAGGCGTCGGAGGTGACGATTCTAGACCCGGATTCCCCCGCGCTTCTGCGCCCGAACCGGATCTCGGCGATCGACTTCGAGGGTTGGGTACAGGAGCGGGGACTCTACTTCTTGAGTGAATGGGACGAGCGCTATACCCCGCTGCTTGCCTTTGCCGACGCTGGCGAGGACCCTCGAGCGGGCTCTCTCGTCGTGGGCCGAGTGGGAGACGGTTTGTGGGTATACACCGGTCTCTCGTTTTTCCGCCAGCTGCCGGCCGGCGTTGCGGGGGCGTACCGACTCTTCGCCAACCTGCTCTCGCTCTCTCCGGACGAATGGCCCGTCGCGGACGAGTAGGCCGACGCTACGCCCTCTCGGGCCTCGCCGGGCTCGTCATGGCTGCTGGCGGGCTCATCTTGCAGGCCTGTGGCGGGCCGGCCCGGGAGAGCCTGATCGTCTATTCTCCGCACGGCCGAGAGCTCCTCTCCTATTTCGCCCTCGAGTTCGAGGCGGCGAATCCGGGCGTATCCGTGCAATACCTGGACATGGGATCGCAGGAGATCCTGGACCGGCTTCGCTCGGAGAGAGCGAATCCGCAGGCGGATGTTTGGTGGGGTGCCCCCAGCGGCATGTTCGTTCGGGCCGCCGAAGAGGGGCTCCTCGAGCCGTTCGAGCCGACGTGGACGGAGGCCGTGCCACCGGGAGCTCGCGACTCGGAGGGACGCTGGAACGGCAACTATCTGACGCCGGAGGTCATCGCCTACAACTCGGAGGCATTGGCTCCCGAGGAAGCGCCGGCCGACTGGGACGAGGTCTTGAATCCGCGCTGGACGGACCGGGTCCTGATCCGCGATCCACTCGCTTCCGGCACGATGCGGGCGATCTTCGCCGCCATCATGTACCGCGAGTACGAGCGCACCGGCGGTTTCGAGGCGGGCTACGACTGGCTGCGGCGACTGGACGCCCAGACCAAGGAGTACGTGCTGAACCCGACGCTGCTCTATCAGAAGCTGGCGCGGCGGGAAGGGCTGGTAACGCTATGGGACATGCCCGACATCGAGACGCTGCGGGCCACGTCCGATCTGCCGATCGAGTACGTCATCCCGGCGAGCGGCACGCCCGTGGTCGTGGATGGGATCGCGGTCGTCGCGGGGTCCTCGAGCCCGGATCTGGCCCGGCGATTCGTGGAGTTCGCGGGCAGCCGGCAACAGGTGCTCGAGGCCGCGGAGCGCTTCTTCCGGATCCCCGCCCGCTCCGACATTCCCCTCGACTCGCTGCCCGTCTGGCTGCGCGAAATC
Organism: Gemmatimonadales bacterium; assembly: GCA_037385645.1. Taxonomy (GTDB): domain Bacteria; phylum Gemmatimonadota; class Gemmatimonadetes; order Palauibacterales; family Palauibacteraceae. The sequence goes on along the minus strand of JARRMU010000080.1, from coordinate 5,479 downwards.
CTACCGCGGGTCCAACCCATGCCGATGGACGCCGGCTTCATCGAAGAGAACGTGGGCGAGTGGCTCCGGCATTGGGATCGCGAGATCAGGGGACGCGGCCGATCCGCGGAGAAGGGCGGGTGAGCCGGCAGGTAGACGGTTGAGCCTCGAGCTGCACGGCCTGCGAAAGCGGTTTGGGGAGGTGGTGGCCGTGCGTGACCTCAGCCTGGAGCTCGAGCCCGGCGAGCTGATGACGCTGCTGGGGCCCAGCGGCTGCGGCAAGACGACGGCTCTTCGGTTGATCGCGGGCTTCGAGGCGCCGGACGCCGGCCGGATACTCTTCAGGGGAACGGATGTGACGGCCCGGTCGCCCCGGAGGCGCGGCTTCGGGATGGTCTTTCAGAGCTACGCGCTCTTCCCGCACCTCTCCGTGTTCGAAAACGTCGCGTTCGGACTCAAGGCCCAGCGGGTGGAGGCGAGTGAGCTCGGACGCCTCGTCGAGGCGGCGCTCGCCCGCGTCGACCTTCTCGGCTACGCGGACCGGAGGGTGCAGGAGCTCTCCGGTGGCCAGCAGCAGCGCGTCGCACTGGCTCGGGCTCTGGCGATCGAACCGCCTCTTCTCTTGCTCGACGAGCCCCTCTCCAACCTGGATGCGTCTCTCCGTGAACGAACCCGCACGGAGCTCCGCACTCTTCTCAAGGGGCTCGGGATCACGGCGGTTTACGTGACGCACGACCAGGAGGAGGCCTTCGATCTCTCCGATCGCGTCGCCGTGATGAACGACGGCGAGCTCCGCCAGGTCGGCACGCCGGAGGAGCTCTACGAACATCCTCGTGATGTGTTTGTCGCCGGCTTCGTCGGCCGCGCGAACCTTCTCCCGGGTCGCCTCGAGTCACCGCAGGGCGGCGAGCTGAGCGTCCGAATCGCGGGCGAGGCGCTCTGGCCGATCGATCCGACACGGACGGGCGGACTGGAGCCCGGACAGGCCGTGCAGGTCGTGGTGCGCCCTGAGGATCTGGAGATCGCCCCTGGGGGCAGCCATCCGTCCGAGCTGGTGGGCGTCGTGAGCGGCCGGATGTTTCGGGGCGCATGGATCGCCTACCGCGTGAAGTTGACGGACGGCGCCATGGTGGAAGTCGAAGCGGACCGTCGAAGCGAGGCGCGCAGCGGACAGATCGCGCTGAGACCTCGCTCGCACGCTCGCGTGCACGTCTACACCTCGGCGGAATGACGCGCGGCCGCACACGGCCGGCGTTGGCCTGGGAGCGTCGCCACACGGCGGCCCTCGCCGTGCCCGTGGCCCTGCTTCTGGTCTGGCTGGTGCTGTACCCGAATCTGCTGGTGCTGGCCGAATCCGTTCGCGAGGAGGGTCGGCTCACGCTTGCGCACTACGCCGACTTCTTCGCGACCCGGGCCGAGTTGGCGGCGCTTTGGGCCAGCATCTGGATCAGCCTGGCCAGCGTGGCCCTGTCGGCTCTGATCGGCGTGCCGCTGGCCATGTTCTTCCACCGCTTCGAGTTCCCGGGGCGAAGGGTCTTTGCTGCGCTCGCCGCGCTCCCTGTTCTGCTTCCACCGCTCGTCGGCGTGATCGCATTCCTGTTTCTCGTCGGCGAGAGCGGGATCCTCACGCGCGGGGTGCAGCTCGCCCTGGGCCTCGAGGCGGCCCCCTGGAGGCTGGCAGGCGCCCCGGCGATCCTCTTCGTCCATGCCTATACGATGTACGTCTACTTCTACCTGTTCACGCTCGCCGGACTGGCCCGAATGGACGCCGGGATCACCGAGGCGGCCGCCTCCCTCGGAGCCGGTCGTTGGCGGATCCTGCGGACCGTGACGCTGCCGCTGCTGGTCCCGTCACTGACCGCTGCGGCCCTTCTCGTGTTCATGACCTCGATGGCCTCGTTCTCCGCGCCGTACGTGTTCGGCGGCGGGTTCCGGGTCCTGACCACCCAGATATATGCGAGCAAGATCTCCGGCGAGCTGCCCATGGCGATGGTCGAGACGGTGATCCTTGCCTTGGCGTCGCTGGTCGCCCTCTGGTTTCTTCGACGTTACGAGGAGGCGCGCGAGTACGTGGTCGTGGGCAAGGGCGTGGCTCCCGCGCGGCGCAGGGTTCGCTCTCCCGGTGCGAGGGCTCTTTTGGCCGCGGCCGGTGCCGGTTGGGTGTTACTGCTCCTGCTGCCGCACCTCACGCTCGTCCTGATTTCCTTCGTGCCGGATGGAGGCTGGACGACCCAACTGCTGCCGGAGCGGTATGCCCTGGAGAACTATCGGGGGTTGTTGCGAGACCCTCGGTTGTTGGCTCCGATCCTGAACTCGCTGCAGATGGCTGCCCTGGCCACCGCGGCCAATCTCGTCTTCTGCTTCGTCGCGGCGTATCTCGTGGTGCGGCGCAGCTTCCGCGGCCGCGCCTGGCTGGCCGTGCTCCTGGTCCTGCCCTGGGCGCTGCCGGGTACGGTGATCGCCATCGGGCTCGCCACGACCTTCAGCGCGAACCAACCGTGGGTGGGCCGCTTCGTCCTCGTCGGTACCTTCTGGATCCTTCCGCTCGCCTACTTCATCCGAAACATACCGCTCGTCGCCCAGGCCGCCATCGCGGCGTTCCGCCGCTTCGACCCGAGGCTCGAGGAAGCCGCGGCCTCTCTCGGCGCCGGCTGGATAACGACGATGCGGCGGGTAGCGCTGCCTCTGGTCACGCCCGGGCTCGCTGCCGGGGGCCTGCTCGCGTTCGTGACCGCCCTTGGAGAATTCGTCGCCTCGATCCTCCTGTATACACCGCGCTCACGGCCGATCTCGATCGAGATCCTTGCCCAACTTCGGGCCTTCGACTTCGGCGGAGCCGCGGCGTTGGGCGTCGTGCTGGCTCTGCTGATGGCGATCGTCTTCGTGATCGGCGGGCGTTTTGTGCGTGAAGGGGTAGGCACACCAGGCGGATGACGCGCCGACCCGTGTCGGTGGTGGATCGAAGGGATCGAATCGAGAGGAGAGACCTTATGAAGCTCGACGTGAAGGCGCTGGCGCTGGCGTGCGGAATCTGTTGGGGCGCGCTGCTCCTGCTCGTCTCGCTGGGGGACCTGATTTGGCCCGAGTACGGGGAGGCGATCCTCCAGATCGCGGAGTCGATCTACCCCGGGTATCACGGGCCAACCGGCGCGGGTGCGGCGGTCATCGTCACCCTTTACGGGCTGGTCGACGGCGCGATCGGCGGGTTCATCTTCGGCTGGCTGTACAACGCCCTCGTGGCCAGGCGAGTCGCGACGAACGCGGCAGCCTAGGGCCCGGCCTCCGTGCGGCCGCCGGACGTCGTCTGCGCCTCCCGGGGCGGCAGCGCCCGGATCTCCCCCTGATTCTCCGGCTTCTTGCCTCTCTTATCCGCGTAGAAGTCGCGGATGAGATGCATGTCGGCGTCGAGGTCCCCGGTGGGATAAAGGATGGATCCGAGGCCGATCCGCTTCGTCGGGTAGTCGACGAAGGCGAGGATTATGGGGACGCGTGCACCGAGGGCGATGTAGTAGAACCCGGTCTTCCAGTGGGAGGTGTGGCTGCGCGTGCCCTCCGGAGCCAGCGCGATCACCATCTCGTCGGCGCCGTCGAAGGCTGCGATCACCTGATCCACGAAGTTGTGTCGCTTCGAGCGATCGAGCGGAACGCCCCCGAGCGCGCGCATCAGCCAGCCCAGCGGCGGTCGGAACAGGGTGTGCTTGCCGACCCAGTTCCGCTTCATGCCGAGGCCCACGAACATCAGGATGGCGATGGGGAAGTCCCAGTTGGTCGTGTGCGGGGCGCCGATCGTTACGAACTTGGGTGGTCGCTCCGGTACATCATCAACGAGCGTCCAGCCCATGAGGCGGAAGGCTCCTCGGGCGAGCCGCTGTACGATCACGCCGTCCGATGTTCGGAAGAATCGCAGGGATGCACGAACTCAGTGTAGAGGGGGGTGCTTCTTCCGTCCATGCCGGAGGCCTCCGCAGCAGCGACGGCCGCGGAGACCTCCCGTCGTCTTCGCTAGACGATCTGGACCGGCACCTGGACCGTAACCTGGCGACCCGGCACCTCGATCTCGGGCACTCGGATCTCCGGCACGAAGACCTCGGGGATGTCGAACCCGGGGATCGTGATCTCGGGGATCACCAGCCACGGCTCGCCATCCTCCTTGTCCCAATCGAACTCGAACGACGGGATCTTGATCTCGGGAACCCACACCGAGGGCGTGTTGAACTCCGGCACGACGATCTCCGGGATCTCGATGTCCGGTAGCACGAAGGAGTACGAATAGGAGCCGTCGTCGGACTGCCAGTCCCAGGTCCCGGAATGTCGCTCCGGGAGCTCGGCCGTCAGCGTGCGTGTGTCGCCGTCGCGAACGACGGTGATCGCGAGCGAGCCCGCCTCCGCCTCATGCACGGCCTCCGCCACGTCATCCACATCGTCCACGGCTCGATCGCCGATGCGGGTGATCACGTCGCCCGCCTTGAGGCCCGCCTCGGCGGCTGGTGAGTCCTCTCGCACCGAGGCGATCAACGCGCCTTCGGTCACGCCGAAGTACTCGGCCAGCTGATCTCCGAGAGACTGCAGCTGCACGCCGAGCCGGCCCCGTCCGCCGAAGGCGAAGACACGGTGCTTGCCGTGTTCCCCGTGCTCTCCATCTCCGGGTGCGATGAACACGCCCCGGCCACGGTCGACATCCGGACCGAGCCACACGACGCCGGGTCGCTCGCCCAGCTCGACCGACATCTCGCGCGTCTGGCCGTCGCGAACCACGCCGAGCGCGACCGTGCGGCCAGCGGGCGTCTCGCGAACCAGCCGCGACAGCTCGCCGACGCTCTCGACGGCCTCGCCGTTGAACTCGACGATGACGTCATCTTTCAGGAGTCCAGCCTCGGCCGCCGGCCCGTCTTCAGCGACGTCCGCGATCAGAGCTCCGCGCTCTTCGCGCAGATCCAACCGGTCCATGGCCGCATCGTCGACCTCCTCCAGGTAGACGCCCAGGAAGCCGCCGCTTCCGATCCTTATGACTTGGGGCGCTTCCTGCGATTCCTGCGCCCTCAGGGACGCGAGCCCGGCGATCGCCACGACCGCGAGCACCAGCCCCAGCGCCACGAGCAGCTTTCCTCTCATCTTCCACGCTCCGTGTTTCGGATCGACCTTTGATATACCCTACGTGCCCGGCAGGCTTCGTGTGTCACGAATTGGATGCGCGGGAGGCGCCGGATCGTTGCCCGATCCGGCGAAGATGGGATTCAGCCTGCGCCGCCTTCCACCGCGTACAGGAAACACGTGAAGCCCTCGTCGTAGTCGGAGAGCCCGTTCTGGCCGGTCAGCCGCATGCGCTCGTCGTAGAGGCGACGCATCACGACGGCCATACCGCGCTCGACCGCCGAGAGATGCGGCACGAGAGCGTGAAAGGCCCATTTTAGCTCGGGCTTGAGGCTCGCGCGGTCAACGAGGTCGTGGAAGTGGTTCTCTCCGGCCGTCCCCTCGCCCGCCTCCTTGCGGGCGACGATCC
>JARRMU010000079.1:0-10837 GCA_037385645.1 Gemmatimonadales bacterium | reverse complement strand
GACGAAGGAAACCTCGCCGCCCCCTGGGGCCGGGAACCGCTAGCTGTACGCCGGGATGCCCGTTATGTCCTGCCCGAGGATGAGGCTGTGGATGTCGTGCGTCCCCTCGTAGGTGTAGACCGACTCCAGATTCGCCATGTGTCGCATCGCGGAGTACTCGACCAGAATCCCGTTGGCCCCGAGGAGCCGTCGCGCCTCGCGGGCGCACTCGCACGCCATGTTCACGTTGTTGCGCTTCGCGAGGGACACCTGCTGCGGCGTGTATCGACCGGCGTCCTTGAGCCGTCCGAGCTGCAGGGCCAGCAGCTGCGCCTTCGTGATCTCGGTGAGCATCTCGGCCAGCCGGACCTGCTGGATCTGGTAGCCCGCGATCGGCTTGTCGAACTGCACCCGGCTGGTGCCGTACTCGACGGCTTCGCGGAAGCAGGCCATCGCGGCGCCGATCGCCCCCCAGGCTATCCCGTAGCGCGCCTGCGTGAGGCACATGAGCGGGCTCCTCAGGCCGCCGCTGTTCGGCAGCAGGTTGGCGTCCGGAACCCGCACGTCCTGCAACGCCAGCTCGCTCGTGTCGGAGGCAAGTAGGGAGAGCTTGCCCTCCTGATCCTTGGCGGTGAAGCCATCCCGGTCCGTTTCGACGATGAAGCCCCGGATAGACTTCTGGTCGTCGATCTCGCCCGTTTTCGCCCACACGATCGCCACGTCAGCCATCGAGCCGTTCGTGATCCACATCTTGGAGCCGTTCAGCACCCACTCGTCCCCGTCCTTGACGGCGCGGGTGAGCATCCCGCCCGGGTTCGAGCCGAAATCGGGCTCCGTGAGGCCGAAGCATCCGATCAGCTCGCCGCTGGCCAGCCTGGGCAGCCATTCGCGGCGTTGTTCCTCCGATCCGAACTCGAAGATCGGGTACATGACGAGCGCACCCTGCACGGAGCAGAACGACCGGATCCCCGAGTCGCCGCGCTCCAGCTCCTGCATGATGAGCCCGTAGGCGACGTTGTTCAGGCCCGCGCACCCGTACTCCTCGGGCAGGTTGGCGCCCAGAAAGCCGAGCTCTGCCATCTGCGGAACCAGCTGCTGTGGAAAGGAGCGCTCGACGTAGTGGTGCTCGATGATCGGGATGAGCTCGCTCTCGACCCAATCGCGGACCATGTCACGCACGGCGCGCTCCTCGTCGCTGAGGAGACCATCCATCTCGAAATAGTCGACGCCTTCGAAGCTCACCTATTCTCGCTCCGGTCCAAGGGTTCTCAATCCGCCCGATAGGTTCGGATCGCCACGACCACCATCCCGGCCGAGAGGACGCCCCCGGCCGTAGAGGCTGCCCATCCGTAATGTCCGGGGTTCGCCAGGAACACGAGACCCAGCATGAATCCACCGCCGGCCGCCACCAGCAGAGCGTTTCGGGTCCACCGGCTCATTCCGATCCCTCCGAGCCTGACACTTTGGTCCGACGCCAGCGGCCGTATCCCTTCACGACCTCGCGCCCGATCCTGAAGCCCAGATAGTAGGCCGCCGCGAGTGGTATCAGCCAGGCGTAAAGCGGCAGGACCGCAAACTGGCCTCCGAGCACGACCCAGGTGGCGAAGGGAATGACGATGCAGGCGGCGATCAGATGGGGGACCCAACGCGCTTTCCGGTCCAGGTCGGCGGCGCAGGAGCGGCACCAACCGGCTTCATCCAACTCCAGCTCCGGGTAGGCACGGCCACACGCCCGGCAACGGGCCGAGTCACCGTGCGGTCGAAGGCGCCACACCCCCTCCTGCCGGGTCGTCTCGGGTCGATCGTCCTTGCGGGCCATCGATCAGAGGCGCTCGATCACGGCGGACGCGAACTGCTCGGTCGACGCGTCGCCTCCGAGGTCGCTCGTAAGCACGGTACCCTCACGAAGCGTCTCCGCGAGTGCGGTTCGAATACGGTCGGCCCGTGCGCTTTCGCCTACGTGATCCAGCATGAGGCACGCGGCCAGGGTGAGCGCGGAGGGGTTGGCAATGCCCAGTCCCGCGATGTCAGGAGCCGAGCCGTGCACCGCCTCGAAGATCGCCGCGTCGGTCCCCAGGTTGGCGCCGGGGGCGAAGCCGAGCCCGCCGATCAGGCCCGCCACCTGATCGGACAGGATGTCCCCGAACATATTCTCGGTGACGATCACATCGAACTGATACGGGTCGAGGACGAGCTGCATCGCCGTCGCGTCGACGATCCTCTCGTCGAAGCCGATCCGACCCTCGTACTCCTCGGCGACGTGGCGACCGACTTCCAGGAAGAGCCCTTGGGTGCACTTCAAGATGTTCGCCTTGTGGACGAGCGTCACGCGCTCGCGACCGTGCTGAAGGGCGTACTCGAAGGCAAAACGGACAATCCGGTCCGAGCCGTAGCGCGTGATCAACATCACCGATTCGGCGACGGCCTTCGGGTCCTTGTCCATGCCGATGAAGTGCTCGATCCCGGCGTAGAGGCCCTCGGTGTTTTCACGCACGATCACCAGATCCAGGCCCGGGTAGCGCGCATCGGGAAGGATCGTTTTCGCCGGCCGCACGTTGGCGTAGAGATCGAAGCGCTTTCGGAGCGCGACGTTGATCGAGCGAAAACCGGACCCGATGGGCGTCGTGAGAGGGCCCTTCAGGGCGATTCGGTGGGCCTCGATCGACTCCATGGTCGCCGCGGGCAGAGGGTCCAGACCGTGTTCGGTAGCGCTGACGCCGGCCAGCTGCTCGTCCCATGAGAAGGGCGCGCCGGCGGCCTCCAGGATTCGAATCGTCGCGGCGGTGATGCCTGGCCCGATTCCATCTCCGGGTACCAGCGTCGCGTCGAACGTCATCCTCAATCCTCTCTGTACCGCGGCGCGTACTCGAACTCGGTATGATCCTCCCCGTAGCGGACGAGCGCCTCCAGATAACCCGGATTCCGGGTCCCTTCGAGCCGCGCCTTCGCGACCCGTTGGTTCGCCTCTCGCCACGTCACCGAGTTCAGCTCATCCCTCCTCAGCATCGCCTCAGCGAGCTGAGCCCGATTCGCGAACGTCCTGACGCGCACAGCGGCCACCGCGGGAAAGCGCTCGAAGACCTCCTGCGTCTGGGGCGAGAAGAGAAAGATGTACGGGCCGACCTTCGCCCACAGCGTGCCCCCGTGTCGGATTTGCCCGGGATCCTGTAAGACCTCCACGTCCACCACGTTCCCGTTCATCCGCAGCTCGGCATCGCCGCCGTAGAGTCCGGAGAGCTCCTCCGCCGTGGGCAACTGGCCCTGCTCGGCGGCGCAGCCGGGCGTGGAGATGGCCGCGGCAAGAAGGATCGACAGACGGCGCGTACAGCCCTTCACGTCAGGCGCTCAGAACAGGACGAGCCAATCCGCCAATCGCGCGGCCAGCGTGGCGAACAGCGCCGAAGAGTCGATCGGAGCCGGATCGCCGCGCACCTCTCCGTGCCAGAGCACCTGGCTCCGGCGAATGTCGATGAGAGCGAGAACGAGGACGGCTCGTCCGATCGGTTCTCCCGGACCGGCGGTCTCGACGCTAACGGGCTCCGGTGGGGGCGGCGCGGCTCCATCATCGTCGAGTACCGCCCCTGGATCGTACGGCTCGTAACTCACCTGAAGCGGAAGAACCAAGTGTCGGGTGTCGAACATCGCGCTGATCGCCCGTAACTGGCCGTGAAGCGGCTCGTATACCTGGTATCGCTTCAAATCTTTCGGCTTGGAGAGCAGGCCCTGGTAGGCGAGGTGCAACGGGTCCACGTGAAGCGTCGGATTCCGGCCCATCACCCGAATCACGTCGGCAGGCAGCTTCCAGGTGCCCGCGCCCTCCTCCGCTTCCTCGAAGGCGAAGCTGAACTCCGCCGTGATCGCTTCGCGGGCCGCTCGCTGAGAGCGCGCGCCCCCGGGATACGCCCCCGAGGGCAGAGGGCGCACCGACTGAACGGGCAGGAGTACCGCGTTGCCCCCGGGCGCGAACGTGGGGACCGGCTCCAGATCCTGGCCGACCAGGGATTCGCCCGAGGACAGCACCGCCGCCAGAGCGACCGCGCAGCACGACAGACCGTCAGCTCGCTTCATCGCCCTCTTCATCCTCCTCCTTCAAAAGCTTGACCGCCCGACGCACATCGTTCGTGATGATCCCGTCTACACCCCAGTGGCACAGCTGACGCATACGGCCCGGGTCGTCGATCGTCCACACCTGGACCGCAAGGCCGACGCGCCGGGCCGCTGTCACGAGCTCGGCCGTCACGATCGGCCCGGCAGGCCCGACCAACGGAGCATGGACGACCTCCGGAAAGCCCTCCGGCAGCTCCGGCAGTCCGGTGGCACTATCGACGTCCGCCAGCGCCGCGGCCAACCAGGCGGCCTGCCGGCTGGACGTCGCCCTTCGCCCTTCATACGTGGCAAAGGCGTCGAGATCAGTCCCTTCCTCTACGTAGAGGATGGTGCGGGGCGTGCAACCCAGACGCGCGATGAGCGCCACGACCTCGGCCGTCGCGGAGGACGCCTTCACATCCACCGTGACCTCGAGCCCGGCATAGCGCTCCAGCACCTCTTCCAGAGCAGGCACGCCGAGGCGGGCCAACTCCGCGCCGCTGAAGCCGGCCACCGGACCGACGGCCTCCGTCGTTCGGTCCACGGTGCGGTCGTGGATCACGACCAGCGTGCCGTCCCCCGCCTGCTGGACATCCAGCTCCAGCGCGTCCGCGCCCAGGAGCACGGAGAGGTCGAACGCCTCGATCGTATTCTCCGGAGCCTCGGCCGCCGCGCCCCGGTGCGCGATCACCAGCGGAGCCTTCATGCCCAGGGCTCCGTGCGCCGTCAGGCCGTCGTCGCCTCGGCGAGCGCCCGCTCGATCTCCTCGTGGATCTCCGCCTCCGTCAACGTATGATCGCTTCTCTTGGCCAGATCGAAGACGGCGGCGCAGAGTCCCTCGTCCTCCGGATCGTAGCCATGCTCCTCGAGCCAGTAACGCACGTTGCTGAGGCCCGATACGGGAGAGACCTCGATCTTCTGCTTGAGCCCGACCTCGGATGACGGGACACCGCTGTACACACGATCCACCAACCACGGATCGCCCATGCGGATCGCCTTGATGATCGCCGCGGCATGCACGCCGGTGCCCGTCCTGAAGGCATCTGCGCCTACCACCGGGTAGGCGTGACCGATAGACACTCCGCACATCTTGGCGGCCAGGCTGCAATACTCGGGCAGGCGCGTCAGGTCGCCGTCGTGCATCCCGAGCAGCTTCATGTTCACCAGGAGCAGATCCATCTCGGCGTTGCCGCATCTCTCGCCGATGCCGAGCGCGGTCGCGTGCACGCGGTCCACACCCTCCTCGATCGCCGCCAGGCAGTTCGCCAAGCCCAGTCCTCGGTCGCGATGCCCGTGCCAATCGACCTTCACATCTTCTCCGCTCTCCTTCACCAACTCCTTGGCGAAGCGTACGAGCCCGCGCACGCCGTGCGGCGTAGCGTGGCCCACCGTGTCGGCGAGGCAGATGCGCCTAGCCCCGCATTCGATCGCTGTGGTGTACAGCTCGCGGAGCGTCTCCGGCTGGGACCGCGTCGTGTCCTCGGTGACGTACATGACATCGAGGCCCTCGGAGACCGCGAAGGTCACGGCTTCTTCCGTGGCGCGGCGGAGCATGCTCGACTGCCAGCCCTCCGCGTACTTCCGAATCGGCGAGCTGCCCAGGAAGGCGCCGACTTCGAATCGCAACCCCGTGGCCTGTGAGACCTCGACAATCGGCTCGATGTCCGCCTTGACGGTACGCGCGGCGCAGTTGGCCGAGATCGGCAGATCGTTGTCGACGATCTCCTTGGCGAGCCCGAGCACGGCTTCGCGCGCTCGCGGCCCCGCTCCCGGCAGGCCGATGTCCGCCGCCTGGATCCCCAGCTCCACCATGAGGTGGAGAAGCTTTCGCTTCTGAGCCAGAGGTGGGTCCTTTACCGTCGGGTTCTGAAGCCCATCGCGCAGCGTCTCGTCATCGAGCTCGACCCGCACCTCCGAGAAGTCGAAGCTCCCGGGAAGCTCGTTCCAGTCGTATATGAGTTCCTGCGGCTCCATCCTTACACCTGCCCTTCGCCGGCTATCGCGTTCGCCTCACCGTGTGTTCTGACCGTCACTTCGGAGTGATCTCCCAGGTTGGCGGTGCCCGTAACCCCGACGACGGTCGCGTGGTCACCGATGACCGAGTCCCGCAGATCGCAATCCTCGAGCGTGCTGTGGGCTCCCACGATGCAGTCCTGCAGGCGGCTTCGCCGCACCGCGCTGCCCCGGCCGATACTCACGTTCGGTCCCAGCTCGGCTTCCTCCAGGATCACGTCCTCGGAGATCCCGACGAGCTCGCCACCTGGACCTACCGAACGCGCCAGCATCTCGCGATTCGTGGCGAGGAGCGTCTCGATCTTGCCGCAGTCGTACCATCCCCCCACCTCGGCGGTGTAGATCCTGGCGCCACGGTCGATCATGTATTGGAAGGCGTCCGTGAGGAAGTACTCCCCCAGCAGAGTCTCCGCCGCCATGACGTGCGAGATGCCCTCGAACATCAGCTCGTGATCGCGAATGAAGTATACCCCGATGTTCGCGAGGCGAGAGATCGGCTCCGACGGCTTCTCCACTATTCTTTCCATGTACCCATCGGCGTCGGTGACGATCACGCCAAAGCGCTGGTAGTCTTCGACCTCTTTCGCCCAGATGATCCCCGCATCCGCAGACCGGGAGTCGATGATGGACAGATCGGCGTCGAAGATCGTGTCGACGAAGACGATGAGGACGGGACCCGACACGAAGGGCTCGGCGAGGCGGATCGCGTCCGCGGTCCCTCGCTGCTCGACCTGTTCCACGTATCGCTTCTTGAGATCCGGATACGTACGGTCCAAATACGCCTCGATCTGGTCCGAAAGGTGGCCCGTGATGCAGATCAGCTCCGTCACTCCGGCTTCGACCAGCTGATCGACCACGTGCTCGAGCACCGGCCTGTTCGCCACCCGCAGGAGCGGCTTGGGTGTCGAGTGAGTGTGGGGTCTTACTCGCGTCCCCTTTCCTGCCAGTGGTATAATGGCTTGCATGCCGTTCTCGTTGTTGTTTTCTCGAGGCCTGTAGCTTTCATCGCGTCGCGGATCGACGCGCACGCGGATATCGGAGGGACCCGTCGCGCGGAGCTTCCGGTCGACCGCTCCGCCTGAGCGACCGACGCCTCGGCAACGTATCCGAGCTGAAGTTCGCCAGCAACCGAATCCGGGCACGCAGGCGGCTCACACAGACGACATGACGAAGCCCACCCTTTCCCGTTGGCTGACGGAGAACGTGGCGGACACGAGGACCCCCGGTGGGCCCGACTTCCGGCTCTACGCCGCGCCGTTCGCCAACGTCTGGGATTCGCTTCTCGACCTCGTCCATCAGCGGCGCGGCTGGAAGCTCGTTCACGCGGACGAGGAGCTCGGCTTGATGACCGTGATGTGCGCGGCCCCTGTGCTCCGGTTCCGAGACGACCTCACGATCTGGGTCTCCCTGGACGAGAACGGGCTCACGCGCGTGGAGGCTCGCTCGGAATCGCGCTTCGTGAAAGGGGATCTGGGCATGAACAGAAGGCGGATCGAGCGCTTGCTTCAGCGTCTCGACGGCACCGTCGGCCCCGCCGTTCGCTCTGGTCGCTGAGGCCGATCAGGCGGCGTCGCACCTACCCCTTCGAGACCCCGCGACCGAGCCGGCGTCCGCTCCGGTCACGCAGCGCCGGAAGCGACGGGGACCTCATCGGCAGACGCGAGCAGCACTCCCCCTTCGGAACGGGAGATCACCGTGGCGGCGGTCAGGTCTCCAGTCACGTTCACGGCGGTCCGGCACATGTCCAGAATTCGGTCGACGCCGAGGATCAGCGCGATACCGATCGCCGGGTCCACGCTGGGAGGCAGGGCTTGCTGCAGCACCACGATCAGGATGATGATGCCCGCCGAGGGCACGCCGGCCGCTCCGATCGAGGCCAGCGTGGCCGTGAGGACGATGCCGAGCTGCGCGACCAGGGAGATGTCCCCCACGAGTACCTGCGCGATGAACATGGTGGCCACCGCCTGGTAGAGCGCGGTTCCGTCCATGTTGATCGTCGCTCCGAGCGGTAGCACGAAGCTCGAGACTTCCCGACTCACGCCCAGCTTCTCCTCGGCCACCTCCATCGTCACGGGCAGCGTGGCGTTGGAGCTGGACGTCGAGAAGGCGATCAGTGGCACCTCGCGTATGCGTCGGAAGAAGGCCGCCGGCTTCACCCGAGCCAGGAAGCGCAACGCGGTCGAATACGTGAGCGTCACGTGCAGCACGAGTCCCGCGAGCACGGTGAGCATGTATACGAGGAGGCTCCTCAACACATCCGCTCCGAAGCGAGCGATCACCGCGCCGATCAGAGCGAAGACGGCGTAGGGCGCGAGCTTCATGATCCAGTGGATCATGACCATAGCCGCGTCGTTGACCCCCTCGAACACGGCGACCAGCGGCGCCTTGCGCCTCTCCGGAAGAACCGACATGGCAGCCCCGAAGAAGATCGCGAAGAAGATGATCGGCAGCATGTCCCCGGAAGCCATCGCCTGGACCGGGTTGCGGGGGATCATCTCCAGCAGGACCTGGACCAGGCCGGGAGCCTGGTGGGCGATCTCGACGCGGCTCTCGCCCTCGGTCATGTAGGTCGAGCGGAGGCTCTCCAGGGCAACCGGATCCATGTGGGCGCCTGGAGAGATCGCGTTGCTCAGAAGGAGACCGATCGTGACGGCGATCGCGGTCGTGGCAAGATAGAACGCGATCGTCTTCCCACCGATCCGGCCGAGCTTGGTGATGTCTCCGAGGGTCGCGGTGCCGACGACGAGGCTGGCCACGACCAGGGGTATGACCACCATGGTGATGAGGCGAATCCAGGCGGTGCCGGCCGGCTCGATGGCGACGAGAGCCGTGACGAGCCACCCGACGTCGAAGATGTTGGCCACCACCCCGGCGACGGCGCCGAGAATCAGGGCGATCGCGATCTTCGTATAAAGTTGCATGCTCCGACTCGCCGATGAAATCAGGAAGCTGGCCCGCAGTGGACGGCAAGATAGGCGTGACCCGTGCGAGGCGGTAGGCCGCCAACGTATGTTGCGATCCGCATTTGAACGCTTGCCGCCGGCCGCGTTCGGCGCCAACCCGAGGCTCTGATGACACTCGATCTTCCGCGACAAAGGCGGCCTGTTCGGCCGCGGCGAGCGGCGCTCGCCTGCCTGCCCGCCCTGGCGCTGGCGTTGGCCTGCGCGGAGGAGGTCGAGCCTACGCTGGAGACCCCTCCCGACGACTCGACGCAAGCGGAGAGGGTGGCGATATCGCCGGCCGAGTACTCCACGGAGATGGCCTTCGTGAGCTTTGCGCCTCGGCCTTTCCGACTGTTCGCGAGGTTCGTCAACCGGACCTCGGAGGAGTACCTCGAACGATCCTACGGCGGCTGGCTGGAGAGCGGTGGACCGTGGCAGCCCTTGGCACCCGTTCATGACAGGCTGCCGGTTCCGAGGGCGGCCTGGAGGGTTCTTCCGGGCGGCCCTTGGCGGGTGATGGCCGCCGAGGGTGGCGAGATCGCGGGCCTGGTGTACCGTGACACGTCGAGCGCCTTCCGGCTGACGCCTGGTGAGCTGGTGACCGAGTGGACGGGCGAGACCGGCCAGAGGGAGGCCCTGTTGATCGCCCAGGTGCAGCGGGGCGATTCGCTGCAGAACGGGCTGCTGGTGCTGCGGCGGTCCGCCCGCCTACTCTCGGCGGCGGGGTCCGAGGGGGTTGCGCCGCCGGCGGGCTCCGACAGCCTACCCGACTCGAGGGTGGTCGGCCTCAGGACGCAGCTGTTCCTCCTGGTCGACTCGCTCAATAACGGTCTGCTCGTCGCACGGGATGCCGACGACCCCGACTCGACGGCGATGGCCTGGACCTGGGTCGGTTCGATCGGCAACGAGTGGACGGACGTGCGGGTGCAGCCACCGGAGGACGTGAGTCGGGCGCTGGCGCGCTGGCTCGTCGAGCTGCCGGAAGCCGGTGTCACGGCCCGCTTCCGAGTCGAACCTTTGCCCGAGGACTCGACGGCCGGAGGCATCCAGAACGGGCGGATGCCCCACCCCTACGCCGTCCAGGGAAGGCTCGAGATCCTCGGCGACGAGCGACCCGCCTCCGGCCTCGGCGTGGAGAGCCGGAGCTGATGACCTGGGCGCGCGCTCTCCTGACGATCTTCTTCGGCGCCCTGGCCGGCGGCATCACCAACCGCGTGGCCATCTGGATGCTCTTCCATCCATACGAGCCGCCACGCCTGTTCGGTCGCGCGACCTCATGGTTGCAGGGAGCTCTGCCTAAGAACCAGGCGCGGCTCGCGGGCACGGTCGGACGCGCGGTGGGGACCCGGTTGCTCACGGCCGAGGACCTGGCGGCGGAGCTCCAGGATGAAGAGCTGCGAGAGACCTTCGAGACGAGAATCCGGGAGATCCTCGAAGAGCTGATCGAGGAGGAGCATTCCGCGCTCTCCGAGATCCTTCCCGAGCGGGTGCTCGACGAAGCCGAGACTCTGCTGGGTCAGGTCTTCGACGAGCTCGTGGAGCGTGGGATCTCCGGGATGGACTCTCCCGGCTTTGCGGCGGAAGCAGAACGGCTCCTGCAGGCCTCCGCCGACCTACTGGAGGACGAGCGACTCTCCGAAACGCTCGACGAAGACAGGATCCATGCCCTGCGTGAACGAGCCGGGGAGTGGCTCGGCGAGCTGGTCGACTCGCCCGCACTCGAGACGACGGTGGACCGACACCTCGAACGCCTGGGCGCGGAGCTGCTCCGCCCCGGCCGCACGCTCGAGGAGATCATCCCGTCGCGACTCGTGGCG